>NZ_JBIUSS010000025.1:33152-150709 GCF_044741445.1 Kitasatospora sp. NPDC088160
GGCCCCGGTCCGATCCGGACCGGGGCCGCCGCCGTCGGGCTTCGTCAGTGCACGCCCTCGAAGAGGCTCGTGACCGAACCCTCCTCGAACACCTCGCGGATCGCGGCCGCGATCGAGGGGGCGATGGACAGCGTGGTGATCTTGTCCAGCTGGATCTGCGCCGGGGTCGGCAGCGTGTTGGTGAACACGAACTCGCTCACCCGCGAGTTCTTCAGCCGGTCCGCGGCCGGGCCGGAGAGCACGCCGTGGGTGGCCGCCACCAGGACGTCCGCCGCACCGTTGTCGAACAGCGCGTCGGCCGCAGCGCAGATCGTGCCGGCGGTGTCGATCATGTCGTCGACCAGGACGCAGACCCGGTCCTTGACGTCACCGACGACCTCGGCCGACAGGATGGTGTTGGCCTGGGTCATGTCGCGGCGCTTGTGGATGATCGCCAGCGGCGCGTCCAGCCGGTCGCACCACTGGTCGGCCACCTTCACCCGGCCGGCGTCCGGCGACACGATGGTCAGCTTGGAGCGGTCCACCCTCCCGCCCACGTAGTCCGCCAGCATCGGCAGCGCGAACAGGTGGTCCACCGGGCCGTCGAAGAAGCCCTGGATCTGCGCGGTGTGCAGGTCCACGGCCATCAGCCGGTCGGCGCCCGCCTGGCGCAGCAGGTCGGCGACCAGGCGTGCCGAGATGGGCTCGCGGCCCAGGTGCTTCTTGTCCTGGCGGGCGTACCCGTAGAACGGCAGGATCGCGGTGATGCTCTTGGCGGAGGCCCGCTTCAGCGCATCGATCATGATCAGCTGTTCCATGATCCACTGGTTGATGGGAGCCGTGTGGCTCTGCATCACGAAGCAGTCCGCGCCGCGGGCCGAGTCCAGGAAGCGGACGTAGATCTCGCCGTTGGCGAAGTCCAGGGCCTTGGTCGGGACGAGCTCGGTCCCGAGCGCCTCGGCCACCTCCCTCGCCAGTTCCGGGTGGGCACGGCCGGAGAAGAGCTTGAGTTTCTTCTCACCCGACGTCGTGATCCCGCTCACTGCACCGTCTCCTCGCGTTGCTGACGCTGAACCCCGTCGTCCCGTGCGGGCAGGCGCAGCCGGCTCGCACGGGGTCGGGGGAATTGTCGGTACGCCTGGACACGGGCCGTAAGCCCAGTGGCGCACGTATGACCCCAAGGTTACGCGCCCACGCAGAAACCGTCCGCCCCGGGACCGCCCTCGGGCTCCCGCCCGTCCCGTCAGGCGTCCGCGGCCCCGTCCGTCGCGGCCTTCGCGGCCTGCGCGGAGGTGGTCCCCGGGCGCTTGCGCTCCACCCAGCCCTCGATGTTGCGCTGGTGCGCCCGGCTCACTCCGAGCGCGCCCGGCGGGACGTCGGTGGTGATCACCGAACCGGCCGCGGTGTAGGCGCCGTCCCCGATCGCCACCGGGGCGATGAACATGTTGTCGGAACCGGTGCGGCAGTGCGCACCGATCACCGTGCGGTGCTTGTTGACGCCGTCGTAGTTCACGGTGACCGAGGCCGCGCCGACGTTGGTGCCCTCGCCGATCGTGGCGTCCCCGATGTAGGAGAGGTGCGGCACCTTGGCGCCCTCGCCCAGCTCGGAGTTCTTCACCTCGACGTAGGTGCCGACCTTCGCCTTGCGGGCCAGCTTGGCCCCCGGCCGCAGGTAGGCGTACGGGCCGGCGGTGGCCAGCTCGCCCACCTCGGCACGGTCCGCCGTGGTGTTGCTCACACGGGCACCGGCGCCGATCAAGGTGTCCGTCAGGGTCGAGTTCGGGCCGACCTCGCAGCCCTCGCCCAGGTGGGTGGCACCCTGCAGCTGGGTGTTCGGCAGCACGAGGGCGTCCGGCTCGTACGTCACCTGCACGTCGATCCAGGTGGTCGCCGGGTCCACCACGGTGACGCCGGCCCGCATCGCCCGCTCCAGCAGGCGGTCGTTCAGCAGCCGGCGGGCCTGCGCGAGCTGCACCCGGTCGTTGATGCCCAGGATGTCCCGGTGGTCCTCCGCGACCACGGCGCCCACCCGGTGCCCGGCGGTGCGCAGGATCTCCAGGGTGTCGGTGAGGTACTCCTCGCCCTGCGAGTTGTCCGTGGTGAGCTCGGCCAGCGCCTCGACCAGCAGCTTGGCGTCGAAGGCGAAGACGCCCGAGTTGATCTCGGCGATCGAGCGCTGGACGGCGGTGGCGTCCCGCTCCTCGACGATCGCGGCGACGGTGCCGTCCTCGTCCCGCAGGATCCGGCCGTAGCCGAAGGGCTCGGGGACGACGGCGGTCAGGACGGTGACCCCGTTGTCCTGGCCGGCGTGGGCCTTCGCCAGGCGGCGCAGCGTGTCCCCGGTCAGCAGCGGGGAGTCCCCGGCGGTGACGATCACCGTGCCGTCCAGCACCACGCCGTCGACGGCCAGCGCCTCCAGCGCCGTGCGCACCGCGTGCCCGGTGCCCTTCTGGTCCTCCTGCACCACCGGACGGGCCGCCGGGTAGTGCGCCGCGAGGTGCTCCTGGACCTGCTCCCGCTGGTGTCCGACCACCACGACGAGCTGTTCCGGCGTCAGTTCGCTGGCCGCCGAGACGGCATGACCCACCAGCGACCGGCCGCAGACCTCGTGCAGCACCTTGGGCAGCTTGTTCGACTTCATCCGGGTCCCGCCACCGGCGGCGAGCACGACAACGGCGGCAAGCGAATTGGCACCCATGCGGGGAGGCTCCTCGGTCGGTTCACAGAGCGGGCAGAACGGGCCCGGACCGGACCGAGGCCGGTCGCCATTCGCACAGTCCGCCGAGCAGCACCGACAATACCGGCGGTTCGGCGGTACGCCCGAACCTGAGGCGTGCAGAGGCTCCGCCGCTAGGATTCGAACCCAGACAAAGGCCTCCAAAGGGCCCTGTGCTGCCATTACACCACGGCGGATGGTTGCTCAGACCCTACCCGAGTCGACCCTGCCATGGGTATCAACTGCCGCGATCCGCAGGCCCCGATCCGCCGGGAACGGTCGAACAAGCCGGGCCGCCGGTTCATCCATCCAGTCGGGTGAATTCACTCAAGCGCCGTGCGGCGGCGTGTTCCCTTCGCCACGGAGCGCAACCTACGATGCCGTAGGTTACGCCAACGTAGCCTCCGCTCCTCCCTCCCGCACAGGGATGCCGCAAAGGGACGCCCATGACCACCAAGGCCGGCGAGCCGAGCGCGGGGAACGCCGCGCTTCCCACCGAATCCCCCGATCCCACCGACACCGCCACCCGACTGTCCGCCACCCGCGGCGGGGAGAAGCAGGGCCTCGCCGAACGGCTCGCGCTCGGGCTGTTCATCCTCCTGCCGTTCGCCGCGCTGCTGGCCGCCGTGCCGGTGGCCTGGGGGTGGGGACTGGGGTGGACGGACGCGGCGATCACCGTCGCCATGTACTTCCTCACCTGCCACGGCATCACCGTCGGCTACCACCGCTACTTCACCCACAGCGCGTTCAAGGCCAACCGCCCGATGCGGCTCGCCCTCGCGGTCGCCGGCAGCCTGGCGGTCGAGGGCCCGCTGGTGCGCTGGGTGGCCGACCACCGCAAGCACCACCGGTTCAGCGACAAGGACGGCGACCCGCACTCGCCGTGGCGCTACGGGGAGAACCTCCCGGCCCTGCTCAAGGGCCTGTGGTGGGCGCACATGGGCTGGATGTTCGACGAGGAGCAGACCCCGCAGCTCACGTACGCGCCGGACCTCGTCCGCGATCCGGCCATACGGCGGATCTCCCGGCTGTTCTGGCTCTGGACCATGATCTCGCTGCTGCTCCCCCCGCTGGTCGGCGGGCTGGTGACGCTGTCCTGGTCGGGCGCGCTGTCCGCCTTCTTCTGGGGATCGCTGGTCCGGGTGGCCCTGCTGCACCACGTCACCTGGTCGATCAACTCGATCTGCCACGCCGTCGGCCGCCGCCCGTTCCGCTCCCGGGACCGCTCGGGCAACGTCTGGTGGCTGGCGGTGCTCTCCTGCGGCGAGTCCTGGCACAACCTGCACCACGCGGACCCGACGGCCGCCCGGCACGGGGTGCTGCGCGGGCAGATCGACTCCTCGGCCCGGCTGATCCGCTGGTTCGAGCTGGCCGGCTGGGTCCGGGACGTCCGTTGGCCGGACGCGCAGCGGATCGCCGCCCGCCGCGCCGCATGAGTCGTCGCTTCCAGCATGATGTAGGGGTGAACGGGAGCAGCGCAGACAGCACAGGCGGCCACCAGAGCACGCGGACGGACGCGGCGCCCGACGCGGCGCCGGCCCGTCCGCGAACCGCTGCACCGGCGGGCGGGGGCGCCTCGGGGGGTGCGCCCGCCCCGGCGCCGCGCCGCCGGGGCGGGCGGGTCCGGATGACCGGCAAGCAGCGGCGGGAGCAGCTGCTGGAGATCGGCCGGACGGTGTTCGCGGAGCGCGGCTACGACGGCACCTCGGTGGAGGAGATCGCCGAGCGGGCCGGGGTGTCGAAGCCGGTGGTGTACGAGCACTTCGGCGGCAAGGAGGGGCTGTACGCGGTGGTGGTGGACCGCGAGATGCAACTGCTGCTGGACATGGTCACGGGGGCGCTGACCGGCGGGCACTCGCGGGAGCTGCTGGAGCAGGCCGCGTTCGCGCTGATGGACTACATCGACACCTCGACGGACGGCTTCCGGATCCTGGTCCGGGACTCCCCGGTGGCCCAGTCGACCGGCACCTTCGCGTCACTGATCAGCGACATCGCGACGCAGGTGGAGGACATCCTCGGCCTGGAGTTCAAGTCCCGGGGCTTCGACGCGCGACTGGCCCCGATGTACTCGCAGATGCTGGTCGGCATGGTGGCGCTGACCGGGCAGTGGTGGCTGGAGGTCCGCAAGCCGGACAAGGCGCAGGTCGCGGCGCACCTGGTGAACCTGGCCTGGCACGGGCTGGAGGGCCTGGAGCGGCACCCGAGGCTGGTCGGCGGGCGCAAGGACTGACCTGCGGGCGAACCGGCGGCGGGGTAGGGCCGACCGGCGGGCGGAAGGAGCGACCGACGGGCGGAAGGGCCGGCGGCCCTCCCGCCCCGCATCAGGCCCTGGTCCCGACGGCGAAGATCCGCCGGAACGGGAAGACGGTGCCGTGCGACCCGGCCGGGTAGGCCTCGCGCAGGAGCGCCCCGTACTCGGCGAGGAAGGCGGCTCGGCGGGCGGGGTCGGTCAGCTGGGTGAGGACGGGGCGCAGGGCGGTGCCCTTGACCCAGGCGAGGACCGGGTCCGGGCCCGGGAGCAGGGTGCGGTAGGTGGTCTCCCAGACGTCGGGCGCGCAGCCGGCGGCGGTGAGGGCGTCCAGATAGCGCTCGGGCGGGTGGACGCCGGCCCTGGCGGCGTCGTCGCCGAGGAGGCCGCGCCAGCGGGGGCTTCGCCGGAGTTCGGCGAGCAGGGTGTGGCTGGGGGCGTCGAAGTTGCCGGGGACCTGGAAGGCGACGGTGCCGCCGGGCGGCAGGGCGCCGGCCCAGCGCGGGACGAGGTCGAGGTGGCCGTCGATCCACTGCAGCGTGGCGTTGGAGACGATCAGGTCGGGTCCGGCCGGGGCCGGGTCGTAGTCGCGGGCGTCGGCGAGCAGGTAGTCGGCGGTGGGCTCACCGTCGGTGCGGGCGGTGGCGAGCATCGGGGCGGAGTTGTCGACGCCGGTGAGGCGGGCGTGCGGCCAGCGTGCGCGCAGCACGGCGGTGGAGTTGCCGGGGCCGCAGCCGATGTCGAGGATCACGGGATCGCTCGGGTTCGGGAGGGCGGGGACGCGGGCGAGCAGGTCGCGCAGCGGACGGGTGCGTTCGTCCGCGAAGCGCAGGTACTGCGCCGGGTCCCAGACGGGACTGGTCATGGTCCACCTCACAAGTATCTCGACATCAAGATATCCCAGGTAGCCTTGCTGGCACATTTCTCGACGTCAAGAGACTTCACATCGACACATCCACCGATACACTGATCGTCATGGAGGACGAGGTCGACAGGCTGGTCGCAGCGTGGCGCCGAGAGCGCCCCGACCTCGACGTGGAGCCGCTGGAGGTACTCAGCCGGGTCAGCAGACTCGCCCGGCACCTCGACCGCGCCCGCCGCACCGCCTTCGCCGAGCACGGGCTGGAGCCCTGGGAGTTCGACGTCCTGACCGCCCTGCGCCGGGCCGGCTCCCCCTACCAGCTCTCCCCCGGCCAGCTGCTCACCCAGACCCTGGTCACCTCCGGCACCATGACCAACCGCATCGACCGCCTCACCGGCAAGGGCCTGGTCAAGCGCCTGCCCGACCCGGACGACCGGCGCGGCGTGCTCGTCCGGCTCACCGACGACGGCCGCGACCGCGCCGACCAGGCACTCGCCGGACTGCTCACGCACGAACGCGAACTGCTCGCCCAGCTCAGCTCCGGCCAGCAGGGCGAACTCGCCGCGCTCCTGCGGCAGCTGGTCGCCCCGTTCGACAACATCCCGGGCTGATCCGCGCCCCGGAGTTCACGTCCGGTCCACCGCGGTCACGACGGACGGCGGCGCCGGCAGGGCCGGCTCGGCCGGGCTGACCCCGGCCCGGCGGGCCACCGCCACCGCGGCCAGCGTGGAGTGCACCCCGAGCTTGCCGAGCACGTTCTGCATGTGCGTCCGGACGGTGTGCGGCGACAGGTAGAGCCGCTCCGCGACCGCCTGCCGGCCCAGGCCCGCGACCATGCAGCGCAGGATCTGCTTCTCCCGCGGAGTGAGGGTGTCGACCAGCCGCTCGCTCTCGGTGCGGTCCCGCCGGGCGGTGGTCAGCTCGCGGATCACCCCGGTCAGCAGCGCGGGCGGCAGGTGCGTCTCGTCCCGCAGCACCCCCCGGACCACGGAGAGCAGCCGGGCCAGCGAACTCTCCTTGGCCACCCAGCCGGTGGCGCCCGCGTGCAGGGCCCGGGCGGCGCGGTGCGGGTCGTCGGCGACGGCCAGCACGACCGCCCGCAGCCCCGGATGGGCGCGGCGGACCCGGGCGAGCAGGGTGATGCCGTCCGGTGCCGGAGGCGTGGTTCTGAGCTGGTCGGCCCGGTACGCGTCGGAGCGGGCCGGTTCCGTGCCGCGCCCGCCCGGGCGCAGCAGGTCCACCGGGCGGCCGCCGGACTGCGCCACCGGCGGGCCGACCGGGTGGCGGGGCGGCGGCACCGCCGGGGCCGGCCGCCGCCGGGCCGCGTCGGCCGCGTCCGGGCCGAGCCGGCTCCGGACACCCGCCGAAGCAGTGCCCTCGGCCCCCAGGTCGGCGTCGATCAGGACCACGTCGAAGGCCCGCCCCTCGACGGCGGCACGCTCCAGCGCCCGCTCGGCGGCGGCCCCGCTGCCGGCCGCCCCCACCTCCACGTCGGGCTCGGCGGCGAGCGCCGCGGCCAGGGCCTCGGCGAAGATCCGGTGGTCGTCGACCACCAGGACGCGGATCCGCCCCATCGTCACTACCCCCCTGCTCAGACCGGCCCGAGCCCGGGGGCGGGGACCGGCCCCGGCACCCGCGGTCTGGGCCCGTCACTCCGCCCGCCCACCGGTGGCCGGTGAGGCCGAAAAGGGCGCCGGCCCCCACCGGTACCGCACTCAGCGTACGGGCCGGGAAACCCCCTCGTGGCGGTTTGGTGAAGTTTCGTCAGGAGGTGCGCGAGTGGCGGGATTTCACGCCATCACCGGTCGAAGCGGGCAACGCCGAGGCGCCGCCCCCGAACCTCCGGGAGCGGCGCCTGCGGGGTCCTGCGGCCTACTTGCCGTGCTTCTCCAGGGCGAACTTCCAGGCGTCGGCGACGATGTCGTCCAGGTTCGGGCGGCGCGGCGTCCAGCCCAGCGCCTCGTGGGCGCGGGCCGCCGAGGCCACCAGCACGGCCGGGTCGCCGGCCCGGCGGCCGGCCGCCTGCACCGGGATCTCCCGGCCGGTGACGCGCCGGACCGACTCGATCACCTCGCGCACCGAGAAGCCGCTGCCGTTGCCCAGGTTGCAGATCAGGTGCTCGCCCGGCTTGGCCGCGTCCAGCGCCAGCAGGTGCGCGTCGGCCAGGTCCGCGACGTGGATGTAGTCGCGGATGCAGGTGCCGTCCGGGGTCGGGTAGTCCTCGCCGTACACCGCGATGTGCGGGCGCTGACCCAGCGCCGCCTGGAACACCAGCGGGATCAGGTGCGACTCGGGGTCGTGGCGCTCCCCGTACGCGCCGTACGCACCGGCCACGTTGAAGTAGCGCAGCGAGACGGCGGCCAGGCCGTGCGCGACGGCCTCGCTGGTGATCAGGTGGTCCACGGCGAGCTTGGTGGCGCCGTAGGCGTTGGTCGGCGAGGTGCGGGCGGTCTCCGCGATCGGCACGACCTCCGGCTCGCCGTAGACGGCGGCGGTGGACGAGAACACCAGCTTGCGCACACCCGCCGCGCGCATCGCCGCGACCAGCTCCAGCGAACCCGCCACGTTGTTGCGCCAGTACTTCTCCGGGTCCACGACCGACTCGCCGACCTGCGAGGAGGCGGCGAAGTGCAGCACGCCGTCGAAGGAACCGTCCAGCACCCGGCCGGCCTCCTGGACCCGACCCTCGACGAACTCGGCACCGACCGGGACGCCCTCGCGGAAACCGGTGGAGAGATCGTCCAGGACGGTCACCTGGTGCCCCGCCTCCAGCAGGTGGGCGGCCACCACGCTGCCGACGTAGCCGGCGCCACCCGTGACCAGGTACTTACTCATGATGAGACCTCCAGCGGGCGACGGTCCGCCGGTCAGCGGCGGCCGTCGATGACGTGTGTACGACTGAGGCTATTCTCCCTGCCCGCCGGAGTGCCCAGGACCATGTGAACGGGCCGCCCGGGAGCCGGTTTCACGGACCCCGAGCCCCCCTCAGCCGCCGGCCATCCGCTCCAGCAGCCCGGTACGGGCCGCCACCGCGGCCGCCTCCAGCCGGGTCCGCGCACCGAGCTTCATCAGCACCCGCTGGACGTGCGTCCGGGCGGTGCTCGCGGCGATCCGCATCCCGGCGGCGATCGCCGCCGTGTCCTCCCCGTCCGCGATCCGGGCCAGCACCTGCACCTCACGGCGGGTCAGCAGCCGCAGCAGCCGCACCGCCTCGTCGTCCGGCTCGGCGACCGGCCGCAGCAACTGGTCGAAGGCCCCGCGCAGCACGTCCACGGCCACCGCCGCCTCGCCCGCCCGGGCCCGCCCGATCGCCCGCTCGACCACCCCGATCCGCTCGTCGCTCGGCACGTACCCCGCCGCCCCGGCCGCGAACGCCCCCGCCACACCGCGCAGTTCACCCACCGGACCGAGCACGATCACGGCCACCTCGGGACGCTCCCGGCGGATCCGGCGCAGCCCGTCGAAAGCCGCCGGCTCACTCGGCGCGGACACCCCCAGCAGACACACCTCCGGCCGCCGGCCGACCACCAGATCGGCCGCGACCCCGGCCGGGCAGCCGACCGCGAGCACCCGGTGGCCGCGCAGCTGCAACGCCGTGGCCAGCGCCTCGGCCAACAGCCGGTGATCGTCGACCACCACGAGTCGAACGCCCATGACGCCCTCCCGGTCGGGGTTCGGCTCGCGCCCGCACCCCATGGGCGGGCGGCCGATGACGCACCATCACAGCGCATTCCGTACCCGACCCGCTAGGCCGCCGCGCTCGGCCTCCGCACCGGGCCCGACGGTCTGATCGGGGAACAGCAAAAGGCCCTCGCCATGAAGCGAGGGCCTTCGAATGGAGCCCCCATGCGGAATCGAACCGCAGACCTTCTCCTTACCATGGAGACGCTCTACCGACTGAGCTATAGGGGCTTGCCGGGCTTTCGCCGGGCCGGTCGAACAAGGAAGACACTACACGGCTGGCGGCCAGGAAGGGAAATCGGGTCCGCGGCCCCGGCGCACGCCGGACCGACCCCCCGACGGGCGGGCATCCGCCCCTCGGCGCGGGCCCGGCCAGCCCTCGGCGCGCGCGGTCAGCCTTCGGCGTGCGCGCGGTCAGCCTTCGGCGTGCGTCTCGTCGAACTCCTCGCGGGCGGCCAGCATCTGCCCGGTCCGCTGCTCCGTCCACCGGCCGAGCGGCGCCAGCAGTACAGCCAGCTCCCGGCCGAGCGGCAGCAGGTCGTAGACCACCCGCGGCGGCGTCTCCGGGAACACGGTGCGGCGCACCAGTCCGCTGCGCTCCAGACTGCGCAGCGACTGGGTGAGCATCTTGCGGCTGACCCCGCCGACGCCGCGCTGCAGTTCGGAGAACCGCTGCTGCCCGCAGGCGGCGAGGCTCATCAGGATCAACATCGACCACTTGTCGGCCAGTTCGGCGAACATCGCGCGGCTGGGACAGAGCTGGGCGAAGACGTCGAGCTCCTGCTCCCGGTCCTGCCCGCCCTCCCGTTCCTGCCCCTGCCGCCCGGTGCCGCTCTCCGCCCGGGCCGCTTCCTCCGTCGTCATGCTGTCCAGGGTAGCCCCGCGGTCTCCAATCCACCCTTGGTAACCAATGGAGACTTGGTCTATATTAGAGACCAGTCGACGGGCCGGGGTGCGGCAGCAGGCCCTCGCCGCCCCTTGCCTTCCCCCTGCCTTGCCTGCGTTGCCCTGCCCCTGCCCCTGCCCGTACCCGTATAGGAGTGCCCCCGCATGACCGCCATCCGCCCGACCGTCGCCCTCGCCTACCACTCCGGCTACGGCCACACCGCCGTCATCGCCGAGGCCGTCGCCCGCGGCGCCGCCGCCGCCGGCGCCGAGGTCGTCTCGATCGCCGTCGACACCATCACCGACGAGCAGTGGGCCCAGCTCGACGCCGCGGACGCGATCGTCTTCGGCTCCCCCACCTACATGGGCACCGCCTCCGGCGCCTTCCACGTCTTCGCCGAGGCCACCAGCAAGCGCTGGTTCTCCGACGCCTGGCGGGACAAGGTCGCCGCCGGCTTCACCAACTCCGCCTCCAAGAGCGGCGACAAGGCCGGCACCCTCGGCTTCTTCCAGACCCTCGCCGCCCAGCACGGCATGAGCTGGGTCAACCTCGGCCTCAAGCCCGGCTGGAACGCCACCACCGCCACCGAGAACGACCTCAACCGCCTCGGCTTCTTCAACGGCGCCGCCGCCTCCAGCCCGTCCGACGCCGGCCCCGAGGCCGTGCACAAGGCCGACATCGCGACCGCCGAGCACCTCGGCGAGCGGGTCGCCCAGCACACCGCCGTCGTGCTGGCCGGCCGCGCCGCCCTCGCCGGCTGACCGCACCGCACGGTCGGCACCTACGCCGCCGGGTCCGCCCCCAGGAGGGGCGCCCGGCGGCGTCCGCCGTCCACCGCCCCCAACTCCGCACCACCGGTCTCCGGCAGCAGCCACAGGCACCCCAGCGCCACCACACCCAGCCCCACCAGGTACCAGCCGACCGGCTCCGCCGTCCCGTACGCCTCCGTCAGCCGCGTCGCCACCAGCGGCGTCGTCGCCCCGCCCACCACGCCGCCCAGGTTGTACGTCAACGCGGCACCCGTGTACCGCACCCGGGTCGGGAACAACTCCGGCAGGAACGCCGCCACCGGCCCCATCAGGCACCCCAGCACCACCAGCGCACCCGCCAGCGCCACGAACATCAACGGCCGGCGCACCGTCTCCAGCAGCGGGAACAGCACCAGCGACCACCCCGCCGCCAGGCCCGTCGCCCAGCACAGCGTCCGCCGCCGCCCCCAGCCGTCACTGCGCGACGCGCTCACCCACACCGTCACGCCCATGCCCAGCGCGCCCACCAGCAGCATCACCAGCACCAGCGAACTCGCCACCCCGAGCCCGGACGTCGCGTACGCCAACGCGTACGTCGTGGTCAGGTAGAACAGCGCGTACCCCACGGTGATCGCCCCACAGCCCAGCAGCACCGTGCGCCAGTGCCCGCGCAACACCTCCACCACCGGCGCCCGGTCCCTCGGCTCGTCCGGCCGGAACAGCGGCGTCTCCTCCAACCGCAGCCGCACGAACAGCCCCACCGCCACCAGCCCCAACGACGCCAGGAACGGCACCCGCCAGCCCCACTCCCGGAACGCCCGCTCGTCCAGGCCGAGTTGGACCGCCAGGAACACCCCGTTCGCCAACACGAACCCGCTCGTCGGCCCCAACTGCAGGAACGCCCCGTACCGCCCCCGCCGCCCGGCCGGCGCGTTCTCCGCGATCAGCAGCGCCGCCCCGCCCCACTCCCCGCCCAACCCCACGCCCTGACACACCCGCAACGCCACCAGGGCCGCCGGCGCCCACCACCCCCACGACCCGAACCCCGGCAACACCCCCACCGCCGCCGTCGACAGCCCCATCAACAACAGCGACACCACCAGCGTCGCCTTCCGCCCCACCCGGTCCCCGAAATGCCCGAACACCACCGCCCCCAGCGGCCGGGCCAGGAACGCCACCGCGTACACCGAGAACGCCGCCAACAGCGCCCCCACCGTGCCCAGTTCAGGAAAGAACACCGACCCGAACACCAAGGCCGCCGCCGTCCCGTACAAAAAGAAGTCGTAGAACTCGATCGCCGTACCGATCAGCGCCGCAGCCGCCGCACGCCTCAACTGCCCCGCCCGCCGGGCTTCCTCCGCATCCATACCACCACCCTGGACACCAGCCCGCCCCGCCACCAGCCCCCACCCGAGTGACCCCCGCGCACACCCCCACCCCACGCGCCCCCGGCTCAACACCGCAGGCGCACACCAGCGCAGGCCCCCGGATCACCGCACGTACGGGTCCTCCCCCGGCGGCACCGCAGGCTGTCCGCTGGCCTTCCGCCGCCGCAGCACGACGAACACCACACCGGCGACCAGCACCAACCCACCCACCACACCGGCCACGACCGGCAACACACCACCCAAGCCAGAGGACTTCTCCGCCGCCGGCCCCACCGGAGGCGCCCCCACGGCCACCTCACTCGGACTCGGGGCGGCCGAACTCGGCGCCGCCGACGGGCCCGCCGACGCGGACGGGCTGGCCGAAGGCGCAGTCTCCGCCGCCGGAACCGGAGACACGTCCGCCGGGCCGGGATCACCAGGGTCCGCCAGAGCGACCCGAGGCCGCACTACGCCATAACCGACATCGTTGTTGCGGACGGATCCATCAGTCGGCTTCCCGGCCGTATTGATCAACACCCGCAGAACCTGATTCGCCGACCAATCCTTGTGAATAGACCAGATCAATGCAGCCGAGGCGGACACCAATGCAGCAGAATCCGAGGTGCCATGACTCTTGCAGTATCCAGTTTTCCCCGTGCAAGCCTCGATCATATCGACACCAGGAGCTGCGAGGACTACCTGCGGACCCTGCTGTGACTCCGATGTCGCAATAACATCGCGGCCGACCGCCCCCACTCCAACAACATTGGGGAGCGCGCCCGGATATTCCACAAGATTTCCCGACTGGGCTGAATTCCCGACACTGGAAACTACCAGCGACCCCTTCGCTCGCGCCCAAGCCAGGATAGTATTCAGCTTCGCAACATCTTCAGGGTGAGTCGCGACAGCAGAAGTTCCCTGAGAAATGTTGATGACCTTGACACCTTGCTCGACTGCATAGGTGACGGCCTGGCCAATCTGCCCAAGGAAATCGGACGAAATCACCGCCCCATCGGATCCGTTGGAAATCTTCAACGGAAGGATTTTAGCGCCAGGAGCAAGGCCGTAAGCGCCTTTTCCACCGTCGGATTTTCCGGACCCTGCAATGAGGCTGGCCATCTGCGTACCATGCCCCTCCGCATAGGATCCGACGCCACCAGGGCTTCCACTGAAGTCCTTACCCGGAATAAACTGCCCCATCAAATCCGGGTGATCCAACTTGAATCCGCCGTCGATCACTGCGACGGTAACGCTCTCCCCCTTGGAGATCTTCCACATCTCCGATGCATGCATGGCATCCAGATGCCATTGATCCTCGCGGATCGAATCGCCTGCGATCGCCAGTGGTGCCGCCGGACCGGCCATGACGCCCGTCACCAGAAGCGCCGCAGCGAACATCCGCCAACGTGCGCGCGCGCTCGTCCGCCCCATCGCAACTCCTCGTCAATCTCTCCGTCGACCGGGGAGCGTGCCCCGAACAGGTCTGCCCGGCCACCGGGAGAGCCCAGTGGCCGGGCAGTCGTTGCCGTCCTACTCAATCACGTCCGGGTTGCTGTGCGGCGTACCGCTGGTCCAGGTCTCCTCGTCCTCGTGGAGGTAGTCGGCCCGCTTGCGGCGATCGCGCTCGTTCCGCCCGGAGTGACCCGCCGTTCCAGGGGCCATCATGCCGTTCTGCCCCGAACGGGCTTCACCCTCGGCGACTCCCGCAGCAGCCGCCCGGTTACGCAGGCCCGTACCACCCGGCGTGAACTCCCCGCCAGCAGCCGGTCCCTTGCGGCCGCCGACCGCTCCCCCTCCGGTCGAGGTCAGACCCCGGCCCCGCGAGCTGCCACCCGAACCAACGACTCCGGAACCACCACCCATCCCTGGGTGCATGCCGCCCACCCCGCCCGTGCTGCCGGCTGCTCCCGCCCGACCTGCCTGGGCCTCGCGCGCGCCGAAGACCGTCCCGCTGGGCAGACCCGGGCTGCCACCGGACTTCCCCGGCACCGAGCCACCGCCGAACGGAGCCGTACGGGCGGGGATCGAGCCCCCGCCCCTGCCGGAGACGGATCCGCCACCACCCTTGGCCGGGATCGAGCCACCGCCGACCCCGGCCGGGAAACCGGTCACCGGGCCGCCACCCGGACCACCCGGGTATCCGGGAATCCCACTCGGACCGTCAGGCGAGAGACTTCCACCACCACTGGGGCCGAGCGGGCCGGTCTGACCTGGCAGGGTCGGCACGGTCGGCAGGCTGTCGAGGCCGGTACCGGGACGGTGGACGGGTTCCGACGACACAGAGGGAGGCGTCGAGGAACCCGGGCCCACCGGCGTCGGCGGCACCTGGCCACCGCTTCGCGGCGGAATCGGGTCGGCGTGGCCTGGCACGAGCGGGCCTTGCGAGCTCGACCCCAGGTTGCGGGGTGCAGCCGAGCCGCCACCATAGGTTCCACCTGGCAGGCTGTAACTCCCTCTGGTGGTGACGCCACTGCCCGTACGAGGGCTGCGGACGGAACCGCCGTAGCCGCCGTAGCTGCCACCCTTTGGATAATCCGACACATCGTCTCGGCTCTTACTCGCATCCGGCGTGCCCGGTAGAGCCACGTCCCCGAGCCCGGCCAGCTTCGTCGTCGCGGCTTCGTACGCCTGCCCCAGCTTCTCCATCTGGTGGATGGCTTCCTGGTGAGCCTTGTAGACCCGCTGGGAGGCGGCCAGAGCCTCCGTCTCGGTGACCCAGGAGCAGTTCTGCTTCTTCATCATGGCGTCGACGGTGGCGGTGGTCGGCCCGGCCGGGGTGAAGTTGGCGCTCGTGAGCGCCAACTGGTTGGGCGCCCCCTGGGTCGAGCGTGTCTTGACGATGTCGACATCGTCGTGTGGCACGTCCGGCACGGCCACCTTGGCGGTGCTGAGTGCCTCACCGGCCTGGTGCATGGCGTCGCCGGCGGTTGTGGAGTAGTCACCGAGCAACGCGGCAGACTGCTGCAGGTTGCCGGCCCAGGTCTTGAAGCTCTCGGCGGCCGGCCCTTCCCAGCTGACGTTGCCGATGTGCGATTTGAGTGCCGCGCCGAGTTCCTTCAGGACACGGCCGGCCGACTGCAGCTGGGTGCCGCGGCTCAGCACCGTCGTGGGGTCGGTGCTCTGGACCATTTTCTTGAGCTGGGCGTGTCCGACGCCCTCGAAGTTCGTTCCGTCTGCCACTACTTACTCCCCGTTTCCCCGTGGGCGCCCTCGCCGACCACCATCAGAAGCCCTCGCCGCCGGCCCGCGGCGGTGTGGGGCCGCCCGCGTTCTTCGCGACGGCGTTCTGTGCGGCCGCCGTGTCGTCCTCGTTGGCCGAGTAGTTGCCCGCCGTCGCCGCGACCGCGGTCTTCATCGCCTCGATCTGCGACACGAAGTCCTTGTGCAGCTTGACGAGCTGGGTGTGCACCTTGTCGTAGGCCGCGGTCAGGGCCGTCGCTTCGGCGAACTCCGCGCTGGCGAAGCTTCCGCCGGTCAGCTTCTGTTCCTGGAGTTTGTACGGGGCCGCCGGGGAGCCCTCCATGGCCTGGAGCAGGGCTTCGATCTTCTTGGCGAACGCGGTGAGCGTGTCGAGCTCGACCTTGACGTCCTTCTTGCCGAAGGCGGACACCAGGTCGGCGGCGCTGACGTTCGTCTGCACGGTGCTGACGAGGGGGCCGAACCCCATCATGTGGCTGAGCATAAATGGCGTGACGTCACCGGACGTGTCCGGACTGGCCCCCGTGTTCGGTGGAACCTCTCCTGCCACAGCAGTTCACCTCTCCCCCGTACGGGCGGCGGTTCGGGGTAACCCCGGGGCCGCCGCTCCGCAACATACCGTCAACTTCTCGGTCGTACAGTGCTGGTCGGTGCACCGCCCGCCCTGGGGGCGGTCTCCGCCTCCGTAATCGTAGCCACCGCCCCTGTCGGGTCGGCAGGGCCCTTGGCCCGCCTGTGCGGGATCGGTACGAACTTGACACGTGCGGCCCTCGGGGGTGTCGCGCCGGGCCCCGGTAGACTGGCCTCGCCCGGTTGGACCGGGTACGCCCCCATCTGCCGCGCAATGTCGCACAGCAGCGACCCCTGGCCGCAGAACGGACGTGACCTGATGCCCGCAGACGAGTCCGCCCCCTCCTGGTGGGCCCGTGCCGCCCGTCCTTCCCGGCCGCCGTTGCCGCTGGCGCTGATGGCCCGCGCGGCGGTGGGCATGGCGGTGCCGCTGGCCGCAGGGCTGCTGGCGCACCGGCTGGATCTGGGGGTGTTCGCCGGTCTGGGCGCGATGCACGCGACGATGAACGACCGCGCGGAGCCGAGCGGCCTGCGGGTGCCCCGGATCGCGTCGGCGGTGCTGGCTTCGGCGCTCGGCATGCTGATCGGCACCTCCCTCCAGCACACGCACGTTTCGGCGGTGGTGCTCGGTGCGGCGCTCACGTTCACGGCGTTCGCGTCCGGCGCGCTGAGTGCGACGGGCCCGCGGGGTTCGGCGGCGGGGATGCTGCTGCTGGTGTCGGCGGCGTTGGGCAGCGGGATGCCGTTGCCGGATCCGTGGTGGGCGGCGGCGCCGATGATGCTGGCGGGTGCCGCGTTCGTGGTGGTGCTGGGTCTACCGGGGGGCGCGCACCGCCGTCCCGCCTCGGATCCGCGCAACCGTGCGCTGGCGGCCGCATACGAGGCGTTCGGCCGGACGCTGGCCGATTTGGGCACGCCGCAGGGCGCGGCTTCGCGCCAGGTGTTGACGGCCCGGTTGAACCAGTTGCAGGACCTCCTCCCGCGACCGCACCGCCCGGGGTCGGAGTCCGCCCGTACGGTTCGGCTGCGCCGGATGTACGAGGCGGCGTTGGCCGCCACCGAGGCGGCGACGGGCCTGTTGTGGGCGTGGCGGCCGGTGCCGCCCGAGGTCGCGGAGGTACCGCTCCGGTTGGCGGACGCGGTCCGGCGGGGCGGCGGCGAGGTCGCCGTTCCGCAGTGGCAGCCGGACACGCCGTCCCGGCAGGCCCTGGACGTGGCGTTGCGCGCGGCGGCCGACACCGTGGCCGGCCGGGAGGCGGAGGTCGGTACCGCCCCGGCACCGCCGCCCGATCCGTGGCGGCTGCGGGTGCGGCTGCTGTCGCGCGGTTCGGTCCGGTACGGGCTGCGGGTGGCGTTGTGCATCGCGGTCGGTTCGGCGGTGACGGCCAGCTACCCGCTCAGCAAGAGCTACTGGGTGCCGATGACGATCGCCTTCGTGTTGAAGCCGGATCTCGGTTCGGTGTTCCTGCGGGCGGTGAGCCGCTCGGTCGGCACGGTGCTCGGGGTGGCGGTCACGGCGGCCGTGGTGTCGCTCACGACCGACGCGTGGGTACTGACGGCGATCGCCGCGTTCTGCGTGGCCCTGCTGCCGTACGCGACGGCGGCGCACTACGGGCTGAACACGGTGGCGATGACGCCGATGGCGTTGATCCTGCTCCAGTTGGGCGGGCAGAGCAGCGCGGCCGAGTTCTGGCCGCGGGTGCTGGACACGGTGCTCGCGAGCGCGATCGTGCTGCTCTTCGGCTATCTGCTGTGGCCGGAGCGTCCGCGGCACCGGATCGAGCCCCGGCTGGTGGACGCGGCCACCGCGCTGCGGGCCTATCTGGACGCGGTCACCGGGGACGCGGGCCGGGCCGAGGTGTGGCTGCGCCGTACGGCGTACCGGGCGTTGGAGGACGCCCGCCAGGAGGTGCGGCAGGGGCTGGCCGAGCCGCCGCCGACGGGACGGCTGGCGGAGCAGTGGCTGCCGGCGACGGCGGCGTTGGAGCGGCTGGGCGGCGCGGTGGCGGCGTTCGCGGCGCAGCTGCGGTACGGCGGCCGGGTGCCGGATCCGGCGGAGGTGGGGCGGGTGCGCCGGGCGCTGGACGAGCTGACGGCGGCGGCCCGCGAGCACCGCCCGCCGACCGGGGCGGCGGCCCGCCCGACGGCGCCGCACGACCCGACGCGCAGTGCGCTGGGCCGTGCGGCGGACGAGCTGGAGGCCCTGCTGGCCCGGTAGGGCCCGACCGGAGTCCCGGTCCCGGCCAGAAGACTCCGACCAGAACTCCAACCAGAACCCCGATCAGGACTCCGGCCGGAACTCCGACCGGGGCTCAGACCTGCTCGGCCAGCTCCAGCCAGCTCAGCTCCAGCTCCTCCTTCTCCTCCCGGACGGTGCGCAGTTGCGCGTCCAGCTCCGCGACCTTGGAGAAGTCGGCGGCGTGCTCGGCGAGTTGGGCGTGCAGCTTGGACTCCTTCTGGTCCAGCTTGGCGATCTGCCGCTCCATCTTCTGCATCTCCTTCTTCGCCGCCCGCAGGTCGCCGCCCGACAGGGCCGACGCGGCGGTCCCGGCGTCCGAGCCGCCGGACGCCGCGGCCGAAGCGGTCGAGGCGGTCGAAGCACCCGACGCGGCCGAAGCGGCGGCGGCGATCGAGGCGGCCATCCGCGCCCGCCGCTCCAGGTACTCGTCGACGCCGCCCGGCAGCATCCGCATCTTCTGGTCGCCGAGCAGCGCGTGGACGACGTCGGTGGTCCGCTCGATGAAGAACCGGTCGTGGCTGATGACGATCATCGAGCCGGGCCAGCCGTCGAGCAGGTCCTCCAGCTGGTTGAGGGTCTCGATGTCGAGGTCGTTGGTGGGCTCGTCGAGGAACAGCACGTTGGGCTCGTCCATCAGCAGGCGCAGCAGTTGGAGCCGCCGCCGCTCGCCGCCGGACAGGTCGCCGACGGGCGTCCACTGCTTGTCCTTGCCGAAGCCGAACTGCTCGCACAGCTGGCCGGCGCTCATCTCCCGGCCCTTGCCGAGGTCGACGCGCGAGCGGACCTGCTCGACGGCCTGGAGCACCCGGATGGCCGGGTCCAGTTCGACGACCTCCTGCGACAGGTAGGCGAGCCGCACCGTCTTGCCGACCTTGATCAGACCCGACGCGGGCTGCACGTCGCCCTCGGAGGCGTACGCGTCGCGCAGGGCGCGCAGCAGCGAGGTCTTGCCGGCGCCGTTGACGCCGAGCAGGCCGATCCGCTCGCCGGGGCCGAGCTGCCAGGTGAGGTTCTCCAGCAGCAGCTTGGGGCCGGCCTTGACGGTGACGCCTTCCAGGTCGAAGACGGTCCTGCCCAGTCGCGCGTTGGCGAACTTCATCAGCTCGGACCGGTCCCGGGGCTCCGGCACGTCGGCGATCAGGGCGTTGGCGGCCTCGATCCGGTAGCGCGGCTTGGAGGTGCGGGCGGGGGCGCCGCGGCGCAGCCAGGCGAGTTCCTTGCGGGCGAGGTTCTGGCGCTTCTGCTCCTCGACGGCCTCGATCCGGGAGCGCTCGGCGCGGGCGAAGACGTAGTCGGAGTAGCCGCCCTCGTACTCGTGCACGGCGCCGCCCTGGACGTCCCACATCCGGGTGCAGACCTGGTCGAGGAACCAGCGGTCGTGGGTGACGCAGACCAGCGCGGAGCGGCGCTTCTGCAGGTGCTGGGCGAGCCAGTTGATGCCCTCGACGTCGAGGTGGTTGGTGGGCTCGTCGAGGACGATCAGGTCGGGCGAGCCGAGGAGCAGCTTGGCGAGGGCGATCCGGCGGCGCTCGCCGCCGGAGAGCGGGCCGATGACGGTGTCGAGGCCGTCGGCGAAGCCGGGCAGGTCGAGGCCGCCGAAGAGGCCTTCGACGATGTCGCGGATGCGGGCGTCGCCGAGCCACTCGTGGTCGGCCCGGTCGGCGATCACCTCGTGCCGGATGGTGGCCGTCGGGTCGAGCGAGTCGTGCTGGGTGAGGACGGCCAGCTGGAGGCCGCCGTTCCAGGTGATCCGGCCGCTGTCGGCCTCCTCCAGCTTGGCGAGCATCCGGATCAGGGTGGTCTTGCCGTCGCCGTTGCGTCCGACGACGCCGATCCGGTCGCCTTCGCTGACGCCGAGGCTGACTCCGTCCAGGAGGGCGCGGGTGCCGTAGACCTTCGTGACGGACTCGATGGTGGCGAGGTTGACGGCCACGTCTGCTGCGCTCCTGGGATTGGCGGTCTCGGGGCGGCCCGCCGGTCGCGGCCGGGCACCCCTGTCGGGGACGCCCCGATCTCCCCAGCCTAATGGGCCCGCCGAAGCGCCCTCACCGCCTGCGGCGGCGGGGGCCCCGAAACCGGCGGGCCCCGAACCGGCGAAGCCCCTACGACGCGAGCGGGGTCCCTACGACGCGGGCGCCGCCCCGGCACCGGCGGGCCCTACGGCACCAGCGCCGCCCCCGGCACCGGCCCGTACGTGGCGTGCGCGGTCCGGCAGGTGCCGGAGGCCCGCAGCGCCTCGGCGACGGCGGCGGCCGCGTCGGCGTCCTTGGCGAGGAACGCGCAGGTCGGCCCCGAGCCGGAGACGAGGGCGCCGAGCGCGCCGGCCTCGGTGCCGGCCCGCAGGGTGGCGGCGAGCGCGGGCCGCAGCGAGAGGGCGGCGGGCTGGAGGTCGTTGGCGAGGGCGGCGGCCAGGGCGACGGCATCGCCCTGGGCGAGGGCGGCGAGCAGCGCGGGGTCGGCGTCGGGGGTGCGGACGTCGGTGTCGCTGGAGCCGGTGCCGGCCTCCTCGCGCAGACGGTCGCACTCGCGGAAGACGGCGGGGGTGGAGAGGCCGCCGTCGGCGACCGCGAACACCCAGTGGAAGGCGCCGTCGACGGTGAGCGGCTGCAGGATCTCGCCCCGGCCGAGGCCCAGCGCGACGCCGCCGAGCAGGGCGAACGGCACGTCGGAGCCGAGTTCGGCGGCCAGCTCCAGGAGGGTGTCGAGGGCGGTGTCGAGCTGCCAGAGCGCGTCGCAGGCGACCAGCGCGGCGGCCCCGTCGGCGCTGCCGCCGGCCATGCCGCCGGCGACCGGGATGGCCTTGGCGATGTGCAGGTGCACGCCGGGGTCGGCGATGCCGTGGTGGGCGGCGAGCAGGCGGGCGGCGCGGGCGGCGAGGTTGCTGTCGTCGAGGGGGACGACGTGGGCGTCCGGCCCGGTGCAGGAGAGCGTGACGCCCTCCCCCGCCGTGGCGGTGACCTCGTCGCCGAGGGCGACGGCGAAGAACACGTTGGCCAGGTCGTGGAACCCGTCGGCGCGCAGTCCGCCCACCCCGAGCTGGACGTTGACCTTGGCCGGAACCCGCACGGTGATCACTGGGAGTCCGCCTCCGGCTCGTGCTCGGAGATCACCGGCTCGTGCTCGGAGATCACCGGCTCGTGCTCGGAGATCACCGGCTTGTGCTCGGCGATCGCGGCGAACTGCTCCACCGTGAGCATCTCGCCGCGCAGCTTGTGGTCGATCCCGGCCGCCGCGAGCGCCTGCTCGGCCCCGGCGGCGGAGCCGGCCCAGCCGGCCAGCGCGGCGCGCAGGGTCTTGCGCCGCTGGGCGAACGCGGCGTCGACGACGGCGAACACCTCCCTGCGGCTGGCGGTGGTCTTCGGCGGCTCGCGGCGGATCAGCGAGACCAGCCCGGAGTCGACGTTGGGGGCGGGCCAGAACACGTTCCGGCCGATGGCACCGGACCGCTTCACGTCGGCGTACCAGTTGGCCTTGACGGACGGGACGCCGTAGACCTTGTTGCCGGGCTTGGCGGCGAGCCGGTCGGCGACCTCGGCCTGCACCATCACCAGGGTGCGCTCGATACTGGGGAAGGTCGCCAGCATGTGCAGCAGGACGGGCACGGCCACGTTGTACGGCAGGTTGGCGACCAGCGCGGTGGGCGCCGGCCCGGGCAGCTCGGTGACCTCCATGGCGTCGCTGAACACCAGGTCGAAGCTGTCGACCTTGCCGGGCATCCGGGCCGCGACGGTCGCCGGCAGGTGCTGTGCCAGTACCGGGTCGATCTCCACCGCCGTGACGTGCGCGGCCACCTCCAGCAGCGCCAACGTCAGCGACCCGAGCCCGGGGCCGACCTCGACCACCGCGTCCTCGGCCGTCACCCCGCCTGCCCGGACGATCCGCCGCACGGTGTTGCCGTCGATGACGAAGTTCTGCCCGCGCTGCTTGGTCGGCTTCACGCCGAACGCGGCCGCCAGCTCCCGAATGTCGGCGGCGCCCAGCAGGTGGCTGTCAGGGGTGGGGTCGGTGGTGCTCACGCGCCAAGGATACGGGCGCGCGGGGCCCTCAGAGTTCGACGACCTGGGCGAGGTCGATCTCGACGGGGTACGGCACCGAGGTGCGGAGCACGCCCTCATGCTGGGCGACGGGCAGGTAGACGCCCTTCTCATCGTCCCGGTGGAACTCGTGCACGATCGGCAGGTTGTCGAGGCCGCGCTCGACCCGCCAGTAGTACGGGATCTTCTTCTCGGCGTACTGGCCTGGCTTGCGGAAACGGTCGACGACCCTGGAGCCGGGTGATACGACCTCGACCGCCAGGACCACCGACTCGGGCGGGGTGCACTCCAGCTCGAAGAAGTCGAGGCCGGTCTTGTCGATGACGACGACGTCGGGCTTGGAGGTGTTGTATTCGTCGAGCAGGACGCAGCGCTCGGCGTTCACGACGTAAGGCGTGGTCCGCGCGCCGGACAACCTGATGAGCAGCTGATCGCGCACCTGGTCGTGCCACCACTTCGCCATCCCTCGGACCACGACGGCTCCGTCCACCAGTTCCCAATCGAACGGCAGGTCGAGGTCCTTGACCTGCTCGTACGTCCAGCCCTGGGACGGCGGATGCATCCAGTCGATCGGCTCGGCGGTCATCGCCACCTCCCTCACTGCACTCATGCTAGCCAGCCCAAGAAGCAGCCGGGAGTGCCGAATCGTTCCGCCGGAATCAGACTTTCGTTCGACCGGCTCAGTACCCGAAGGCCCGGGCCGTGTTCTCCGCGATCGCCGTGGACAGCTCGTCCTCGTGCAGCCCCAGCGTGCCGGCCATCGAGCGGACGGTGACCGGGATGAGGTACGGGGCGTTGGGCCGGCCGCGGTAGGGGTGGGGGGTGAGGAAGGGCGCGTCGGTCTCGACCAGGACCCGGTCGAGGGGGGTGGCGGCGAGGGCGTCGCGCAGCGGCTGGTTGGCCTTGAAGGTGACCGGGCCGGCGAAGGACAGGTACCAGCCGTGTTCGGCGCAGACCTTGGCCATCTCGGCGTCGCCGGAGTAGCAGTGGAAGACCGTCCGCTCGGGGGCGCCTTCCGCCAGCAGGACGGCGATGACGTCCTCGTGGGCGTCGCGGTCGTGGATGACCAGGGCCTTGTCGTGCCGCTTGGCCATCTCGATGTGGCGGCGGAACGACTCCTTCTGGATCTCGACGCCCTCGGGGCCGGTGCGGAAGTAGTCGAGGCCGGTCTCGCCGACGGCGCGGACCTGCGGGAGGGCGGCGAGCCGGTCGATCTCGGCGAGCGCCTCCTCCAGCGCGGCCTCGCCGCCCGCCTTCCGCTGCTGGCCGGACCAGCCGTCCGCGTCGCCGAGGAAGATCCGCGGCGCCTCGTTGGGGTGCAGGGCGACGGCCGCGTGCACCTGCTCATACTGGGCCGCCAGTTCGGCGGCCCAGCGCGAGCCGGGCACGTCGCAGCCCACCTGGACGACCGTGGTGACCCCGACCGAGGCGGCCCGGGCCAGTCCCTCGGCCGGGGTGCCGGCCTGCATGTCGAGGTGGGTGTGCGAGTCGGCCACCGCCACGGCCAGGGGTTCCGGCAGTGGCGGCGGGGTCGACCGGGCGTCGTCCTTGGCAGACATCAGGAGGCGGGCTTCTCTTCGAGGCGCGGGAACAGGATCTCGCCCTTGGTGACGGTGCTGCCGGCGGGCAGCCGGCCCCAGTCGGCGGTGGTGGCGATGGTCTGCGCGGCGAGCGCGCCGAGGCCGGCCTCGGCGCCGAGCGAGGTCCACAGCTTCTCGGCGGTGGACGGCATCACCGGGTTGAGCATGACGGCGGTGCCGCGCAGCGCCTCGGCGGCGGTGTAGAGGATGGTGGCGAGGCGGGCCCGGCCCTGCTCCGAGTCGTCCTTGGCCACCTTCCACGGCTCCTGCTCGGTGAGGTAGCCGTTGACCTGCTTGACGAACTCGAAGATCGCCGCGAGGCCGCCGGCGAAGTCCAGCTCCTCGCCGATCTTCCGGTCGGCGGTGGCGAGGGCCGTGGCGAGGCCGTCCGCGATGGCCTGCTCGGCGTCACCGGGGGCGGCGGCGGCCGGCAGCGCGCCGTCGAAGTACTTGCCGACCATGGCGGCGACCCGGGAGGCCAGGTTGCCGAAGTCGTTGGCGAGTTCGGAGGTGTACCGGGCGGTGAAGTCCTCCCAGGAGAACGAGCCGTCGGTGCCGAAGGGGATCGCCCGCAGGAAGTAGTAGCGGTAGGCGTCCACGCCGAAGTGCGAGGTGAGGTCGGTGGGCGAGATGCCGGTCAGGTTGGACTTGGACATCTTCTCGCCGCCGACCATCAGCCAGCCGTTGGCGACGACCCGCTTGGGCAGCGGCAGGCCCGCGGCCATCAGCATGGCGGGCCAGATCACGGCGTGGAAGCGCAGGATGTCCTTGCCCACCAGGTGGACGGAGGCCGGCCACAGTTCGGCGAAGCGCTCCGGGTCGCTGCCGTAGCCGGCCGCGGTGATGTAGTTCTGCAGCGCGTCCACCCACACGTACAGGACGTGCTTCTCGTCCCAGGGCAGCGGGACGCCCCAGTTGAAGGTGGAGCGGGAGATCGAGAGGTCCTTCAGGTCCTGCTCGACGAAGCGCAGCACCTCGTTGCGGGCCGAGGCCGGCTGGATGAAGTCCGGGTTGGCGGCGTAGAACTCCAGCAGCTTCGGGCCGTAGGCGGAGAGGCGGAAGAAGTAGTTCTCCTCCTCCAGCCATTCGACCGGCCGCTTGTGCACGGCGCAGAGCTTCTCGTCCTCGGTGGCGCCGTCGAGCAGTTCGGCCGGGAGCTTGAACTCCTCGCAGCCGACGCAGTACGGGCCGGAGTAGCCGCCCTTGTAGATCTCGTCCTTGTCGTACAGGTCCTGGACGAACTCCTGCACGCGGTCGGTGTGGCGCTGCTGGGTGGTGCGGATGAAGTCGTCGTTGGCGATCTCCAGGTGCTCCCAGAGCGGCTTCCAGGCCTCTTCGACCAGCTTGTCGCACCACTCCTGCGGGCTGACGCCGTTGGCCTCGGCGGTCCGCATGATCTTCTGACCGTGCTCGTCGGTGCCGGTCAGGTACCACACCTTCTCGCCGCGCTGGCGGTGCCAGCGGGTGAGGACGTCGCCCGCCACGGTGGTGTACGCGTGGCCCAGGTGCGGGCGATCGTTGACGTAGTAGATCGGGGTGGAAACGTAGTACGCCGGGGCGGTCGCCCCGGTGGTGCTGTGGTCTGCAGTGGCCGCCATGGTCGGAAAGCTTAGTCGGGCCCGCCCGCAGCCCTCGACCGGATTGCCGCCCGCCGCCCTCGACGGATTGCCGCCCGGCCGGCGACGGCGGGGGCCGCCCGCCGCGCTGCTCGCGGCGGGCGGCCCCCGGGTGCGCTCCCGGTGCCGGCGGTCAGCCCAGCAGCCGCGACCAGAACCGGGCCCAGCGTCCGCGCGGCTTCGCGGGGTCGGTCACCGGGGCCGCCCCGGCCGGCTCGGCGTGCGCCGGGTAGCCGGGGGCGTGGTGCCAGGACTGGTCGGCGGTGGCGACCCGGCCCTCGCGCATGATCCGGACGGTGTGTCCGCCACACCCCGGGCAGGTCGGCTTGAGCAGCGGGGACGGTACCCGGACACCGTTGGCGTGGTATTCGAACACGACGTGCCCGTCCTTGCCGGCGTGGTGCTCGATGTCGTACGCCTGCTCCCAGCCGTACCCGCATCGCAGGCAGGCGAAGGAGTAGGCCTCCCGCACGGTCTCGACGGGAGTGTGCGGCCGTCCGGCCAGGCCGGGGGCGCTCAGCGCGTTGCCACCGAGGGGGCTACCGATCATCTCGCTCATAGCCGTCTCCCAGCGCCCGCCGGGCGCTCGCCCGGCTGGGTCTTTCCATTCCAGGAAATGCCCTGACGGCCTCGGCCGATGCCCTGCTTGTGAAGAGTTGGACGCGGGTTGGGAACTCCTATACGAAAGGCCTGGATCGTTCCGGAAACCGCGACCGAACTTTCAGCTCCGTGGGCGTTTACCGGGGCCTTCCCTCAAAGGTACGACTCCCCCGGGGTCACGCAACCCCCCGGAATTCACCCCTCTTTCACGGCCCCGTTCCCGCCCCCTTCGCGGCCTCGTTCTTCGCCTCGTTCTTGGCCGCCACCACCGCGTCGAACACCTCCCGCTTCGGCAGCGCGAGCTCCGCCGCGACGGCCGCGATGGCCTCCTTGCGGCGCTCCCCGGCCTCCTCCCGGACGGCCACCAGCCGGGCCAGTTCGGCGGGGGTGAGCTCCTGCGGCGCCGCCGGCGGGGCGCCCGCGACGACGACGGTGATCTCGCCCCTGACGCCTTCGGCGGCCCAGGCCGCCAGGTCGCCGAGGGGTCCGCGTTTCACCTCCTCGTACGTCTTGGTGAGCTCGCGGCAGACGGCGGCGGGCCGATCGGCGCCGAACGCCTCGGCCATCGCGGCGAGCGCCTCGGCGATCCGGTGCGGCGCCTCGAAGAAGACCATGGTGCGCGGCTCGGCCGCGATCGAGGCGAGCTGCCGGGCCCGGTCGCCGGTCTTGCGCGGCAGGAAGCCCTCGAAGGTGAAGCGGTCGACGGGCAGGCCGGACAGCGCGAGCGCGGTGAGCACGGCGGACGGCCCGGGCACCGCGGTGACCTTGACGTCGGCCTCGACGGCGGCGGCGACCAGCCGGTAGCCGGGGTCGGAGACGGACGGCATGCCGGCGTCGGTGACCAGCAGCACCCGGGCGCCGCCGAGCAGTGCCTCGACCAGTTCGGGGGTGCGGCCGACCTCGTTGCCCTCGAAGTAGGAGACCACCCGCCCGGCCGGGGTCACCCCGAGCGCCTGGGTGAGCCGGCGCAGCCGCCGGGTGTCCTCGGCCGCGATCACGTCCGCCGTGGCCAGTTCGGTGAGCAGCCGGGGCGGGGCGTCCGAGACGTCGCCGATGGGGGTGCCTGCGAGAACGAGTACTCCTGTCACGGGCCCCATCCTTGCAGCTACCGCGGCCCGGGGGCTTTTGGTGACGATTCGGGCAGCTTCCGAGGGAGCGGTCACACGTGCGAGAAGCGCCCCTACGATGTGGCGGATGAACGGCGACACGGCGGCGCGCACGCCCACTGGTACAGACCACACCGCGCAGGATGGCGGCGACGTGGCCGGCCTGCCGTCCTCCGCCGTCCCGACTCCGCGGCCCGCCGACCAGGCCGGGAGCCCCGCGCGGCCCGACCAACCCGACCAGTTCGACCGCCCGGACCAGCCCGGCCAACCCGACCAGCCCGGCAGCGCCGCGCGCAGCTGGCGCGAGCGGCTGGCCGGGTTCGGCTACGCCGGCCGCCCGGTGGCCCCGCTGGCCGAGCGCCTGGTCCCGCCGATGCCGGACGGCCCCGGGGTGACCCCGGCGGTGGTGCCTCCGTCGCCGCTGCTGCTGCGGCTGGGCGTGTCCGTGCCGCCGGCCGTGTGGTCGTGGCTGTGCCGCTGGTCCGGCTGGCTGGGCCCGATCGCGGTGGCGGTGTTCGCCGGGATCCTGCGCTTCACCAACCTCGGCCAGCCGCACGCGATCATCTTCGACGAGACGTACTACGCCAAGGACGCCTACGCGCTCTGGCACGGCGGCTACGAGATCAACTGGCCGGACGGCGCCAACGAGCAGATCATGACGCCCGGCGCGGCCGTCCCGTACCGCTCGGCGGCCTCCTACGTGGTCCATCCGCCGGTGGGCAAGTGGATCATCGGCGCCGGCGAGATGCTGTTCGGCATGAACCCCTTCGGCTGGCGGTTCGCGGTGGCCCTGCTCGGCACGCTGTCGGTGCTGATGGTGGCCAGGATCGCCCGCCGGCTGTTCCGCTCGACCCTGCTGGGCTGCGTGGCCGGCCTGCTGCTCTCGGTGGACGGCCTGCACCTGGTGCTCAGCCGCGCCGCGCTGCTGGACCTGGTGGTGATGTTCTGGATCCTCGCCGCCTTCGGTTTCCTGCTGCTGGACCGCGACCGCACCCGGGCCCGGCTGGCCGACCGGCTCGGCGGGGTGCCGGACGCGGTGCTGGCGCAGCGGGCGAACCTGGGCTGGCGCCCGTACCGGATCGCGGCCGGCGTCTGCGTCGGCCTGACCTGCGCCACCAAGTGGAGCGGCCTGTACGTGGCGGCGGCGTTCGGCGTGATGACGGTGCTGTGGGACGTCGGCGCCCGCCGCCTGGCCGGGGCCCCGCGCCCGTACCTGGCGACGCTCGCCCGGGACGTGGTGCCGGCCTTCGTGTCGGTCGTGGTGGTGTCGCTGGTCGTCTACGTCACGTCCTGGTGGGGCTGGTTCGCCAGCAGCAACGTGCCGGGCAAGGGCGGCTGGGGCCGGGACTGGGCGGTGGGCCGCTCGACCGACTACCCGTGGATACCCGAGGGGCTGCGCGCCCTGTGGCACTACCACTCGACGGTCTACGACTTCCACACCCACCTGAGCGACCCGCACACCTACCAGTCGAACCCGTGGTCCTGGCTGGTGCTGGGCCGGCCGGTCTCGTTCTTCTACGAGTCCCCCAAGCAGGGCCAGAGCGGCTGCACGGCCGCCGAGTGCGCCCGCGAGGTGCTGGGCATCGGCACCCCGCTGCTGTGGTGGGCGGCCGTGGTGGCGCTGGTGTACTGCCTGTGGCGCTGGGTGGCGCGGCGGGACTGGCGGGCGGGCGCGGTGCTGTGCGGCCTGGCCGCCGGCTACCTGCCGTGGTTCGCCTACCAGCAGCGGACGATCTTCCTCTTCTACGCGGTGGTGTTCGTCCCGTTCCTGGTGCTCGCGGTGACCATGCTGGTCGGTGCGCTGATCGGGCCTCCGGGGGCCTCCCGGGACCGCCGGATCATCGGTTCGGCGGCGGCCGGGCTGCTGGTGCTGCTGATCGTGTGGAACTTCCTCTTCTTCTTCCCGCTGTTCACCGGGCAGACGATTCCGATGGACGACTGGCGCCAGCGGATGTGGTTCAACAGCTGGATCTGATCGACACCGCTGTTCCCCGAATCATCCGTATGCGGTGCACGACACGTACCAGATCCGTCACAACTCGCGGGCATTTCGTCGGCGCACCGATCGGCGCTGCCTAGGGTGGGGGAACAACGTGTCCGGCCCCGGTCGGTCGCGCCCGTCCGGCAGACCCTTGGGGGAACAGCACCATGCGCAGAGGCGCGAAGATCGGCATCATCACCGGCGTCTCCGTCGCCGTGCTCGCGGGCGGTGGCTACGGGGCGTACAGCCTGATGGGCGGCTCGGACTCCGGATCGTCCTCGGCGAAGAAGCCCCGCACGGTGGTCGCCGAGCCGCCCTCGGCCGAGCAGGCGACCAACGGTGCGAAGGACTTCCTGGCGGCCTGGGCGGCCGGCGACCTGGACAAGGCCGCCGCGCTGACGGACGACCCGGCCGCGGCCACCACCGCGCTGACGGCGTTCCGCGACCAGGTCAAGCCGAGCGCGCTGACCCTGGCCCCGGCCGGCCCGGCCACCCCGCAGGCCTTCGCGTCGGCCACCGGCACCCCCGCGCCGGCCAAGCCCTCCGCCGGAGCCTCGGCCACGTCGTCGGCGGGCGCGACCCCCGGTGCCACCGACTCGCCGTCGGCCTCCGCCTCGGCCGGCCCCGCCGGTGTGCTGATGGGCTTCAAGGCGCGCGCCGAGTTCGCCGGCACCAACCGGGTCTGGGACTACAACGGCTTCCTGAACGTCGTGAAGATGAGCGACAACACCCCGGCCGTGCACTGGGCGCCGACGGTGATCCACCCGCACCTGTCCGGCAACGAGACGATCGCCACCCAGCAGGTCTTCGCCCCGCCGTCCACCGTGGTGGACCGCAACGGCAAGCCGCTGCAGGGCGCCTCGCTCACCCCGGCGCTGCTGTCCACCCTCCAGGACAACGCCCACAAGCTGCTGCCGCCGGACCCGAACAAGGACCAGGACGCGGGCAGCGCGGTGGTGATCAGCGACCCGGCCGGAAAGGGGGCCTCGGACAAGCTGTTCACCATCGTCGAGCCCAAGCCCGGCAAGCCGTTCAAGGTGACCATCGACAACACCATCCAGGCGGCGGCCGAGAAGGCGATGACGGACCTGGGCGGCAAGTCCGGGTCGATCGCCGCGATCGAGCCGAGCACCGGCCAGGTGCTGGCCTTCGCCAACGCGCCGGCCAGCGGTCAGAACCGGGCCTTCACCGGCCTGCTCGCGCCCGGCTCGACGATGAAGATCGTCACCTCGACGGCGCTGCTGGAGGCCGGGGTCAACCCGGACACCGTGGTGGCCTGCCCGGAGAAGAGCAGCAACCCGGTCGCGATCCCGAACGACTTCCCGGGCGCCTTCCCCAACAACACGCTCCAGCAGGACTTCATGGTGTCCTGCAACACGGCCTTCATTAACCAGGGCCTGACCAGCCTCAAGCCCGAGACGCTGTCCAGCACGGCCAAGGACGTGTTCGGCATCGGCCTGGAGTGGAAGACCGGTCTGCCGAACACCGACGGCAAGGTGCCGCCGACGCCGGGCAGCAAGGACGAGCAGGCCATGAACTACATCGGCCAGGGCAAGGTCCAGATGAACCCGCTGGCCATCGCCTCGATCACCGCGACCGTCCAGAGCGGCGCGTTCAAGCAGCCGATCCTGGTCGCCGGCCTGCCGCAGCAGGCGGCGGCCCGCCAGATCGCGCCGGACGTCGCGGGCAAGCTGCGCGCGATGATGAACGCCACCGCCACCGGCGGCACGGCCAAGGACGTGATGGCCGGGATCACCGACAATGCGGGTGCCAAGACCGGCTCCGCCGAGGTCGCCGGCGCGACCACCACCAACAGCTGGTTCACCGCCTTCCGCGGCAACATCGCGGTCGCCGCCGAGGTGCAGGGCGGCGGCCACGGCGTGGACGCGGCCGGCCCGGCCGTCGCCTCGCTGCTCAAGGCCGCGGGCCGCTAGAACAACCCGTCCGGACGGAGCCCGCTCAGCCCCGTGGCAGGGCGGGCTCCGGTCTGCCCGGCAGCCGGTGCGGCGGGATCGGGCGCCGGCTGCTCCAGCGCCGGGCCGCCAGCCGCGGCCAGATCACCAGGACCACCGGCAGGGCGAGGTAGCCGAACCGCCCGGCCGGGGCGAGCATGAACGCGATCGCCAGCCCGGCGGCCAGCAGGTCGGCGGCCGCGATCGCGGACACCGGCGGCCTGGCGAGCAGCCAGATGGCCACCCCGATCCCGCCCATGGTCATCAGCGCCAGCGAGACGGAGTGCCCGGTCGGCCCGAAGCCGGCCAGCACCTTGCCGGGCAGCGGGCTGCCGGCCGGCGTGCGGATGGCGGTGAGCCCGAGCGGGAAGCGCACCACCTGCTCGCGCAGTGCGTCCGCCCGGGTCAGCGCGGAGGGCAGGAGCACGGCCAGGCCGGCACCGAGCGCGATCAGCGTGGTCCGGGCGGCGGGTCGGCGGCCGTACAGCCGCCACAGCAGCAGGGCGGCGACCGGCAGCGCCGGCCAGGCCGTCCACTTGAGGGTGCAGGCGAGGGCGAGCACCAGGCCGGCGCCGACGGTGCGGTCCCGCTCGGCGAGCGCCATGGCGAGGCAGCAGAGGCCGATCAGCGGCAGGTCCACCCCGCCGACGACGAGGGCCAGCGAGATCAGCGGCGAGGCGGTGAGCACGGCGAGCGGCAGCAGCGGCGCGCGCTCGCGGGTGGGCCGCAGCAGCCGCCAGCTGGCCAGCAGGCAGACCACGAAGGCCAGCGCGAACCAGATCCGGGCGTCCCCGGCGACCTGGGCGAGGTCGGAGCCGTCGCCCAGCAGTTGGCGCGGCATCCCGAACAGGGTCATGGCCGGCAGGTACGGGTTGTAGTCGGTGACCACCACCGGGTGCGGCAGGTACGGGCTGCCGGTGGTGAGCAGCAGGTGGGCCGAGCGTTCGACCACCATCACCTCGGACTGGTGGCGGCCCTGCACGGCGAGCAGGGCGAGCGGCGCGAGGACGGCCCCGGCGAGCGCGACCACGGCGGCGGCGCGGGCCGCGTAGCGGCGCGGCAGGGTGACGCAGAGCAGCCCGGCCAGGACGTAGGCGGGGGCCGCGATGAAACCCCACATCCGCTGGTTGGGCAGGTCGGAGACGAGCGGGAAGGCGGCCGCCCAGCCGGCCGCGATCAGGCAGCCGAGCAGTTGGACGGTGCGCATCGAGGCGAGTCGGGCGGGATTCAGCCGATCGGGCGTGGGCGGGAACGTGCTCTCGCCACGCTGGCGGGGGAATGGCCGACTGGAGAAGCCGAGGGGCGGTCGTCCTGGTCCGGACGGCGCTCCGGCGGGGGTCGGCGGGGCCGGCGTTCTGCTGCGGCCGGTGAAGCGGCCGCGCGGGCGGGAGAAGCCGGGCGTGCGGGTGCTCACCATGGTGGAAGGTTATGGGTGGTGGCCGGGCCCTGTCGCCATGGCGTGGGGCACGTAGCGGGAGGTGGCATGAGGGGGGCCGCCGGGTGTCGTGGTCGGCGGCCCCCCATGTCCGGATTCGTCCGGCTCAGCTGTTGCGGTGGCCGGTGGAGCTGTCCGCCGTGGCGGCCTGCGCCTGCTGCTCCAGCTTGGAGTGCTTGATGCTGTAGCCGAAGTAGACGACCACGGCGACGGCGAGGGCGATCGCGCCGGCCCGGAAGGTGTCGGCGTGCAGGCCGGTGATCAGGTAGGCGCAGAAGGCGACGCTGAGCAGCGGGACGACCGGGTAGCCGGGGACCTTGAAGCCGCGCGGCAGGTCGGGCTGGGTGCGGCGCAGGATGATCACGCCGATCGAGACGACCGAGAAGGCGATGAGCGTCCCGAGGCTGGTGATGTCGGCCAGTTCCTTCAGCGGGACGAAGGCGGCCAGCGCGCCGACGCCGAGGCCCACCACGAGGGTGTTCCAGACCGGGGTGCCGGTGCGCGGGGAGAGTTCGGCGAAGCGCTTGGGCAGCATGCCGTCGCGGCCCATGGAGTACAGGATGCGGGTCTGGCCGTAGATCACCACGAGGGTGATGCTGAAGATCGAGAGGATCGCGCCGATCGCGAAGACGATCGAGGGCCAGGTCTGGCCGGTGATGTCCTGGAGGATCTGGGCGAGGCCGGCCTCCTGGCCCTGGAACTTCTGCCACGGCTGGGCGCCGATGCCGGCGAGGGCGACCAGGATGTAGAGCAGGGTCACCACGACCAGCGAGATGATGATCGCCAGCGGCAGGGTGCGGCGCGGGTTCTTGACCTCCTCACCGGCGGTGGACACGGCGTCCAGGCCGATGAAGGAGAAGAAGATGCTGGAGGCGGCGACCTGCACGCCGCCGATGCCGAGCGGCATGAACGGGGTCAGGTTGCCGGAGTGGAAGCCGGTGAGCGCGACGCCGACGAACAGCAGCAGGATCAGGATCTTGATCCCGACCATGGCCGCGTTGACCTTCACCGACTCGCTGACGCCGCGGATGAGCAGCACGCAGACCATCGCGACCAGCAGCAGCGCCGGCAGGTTGAACCAGTGGGTGTCGTTCGGCGCGCCGGACAACTGCTCCGGGATGGTGAAGCCGAAGGTCAGGTCGAAGAACTTGTTCAGGTACTCGGCCCAGCTCACCGCGATCGCGGAGGCGGAGACGCCGTACTCCATCAGCAGGCAGATGCCGACGCCGAACGCGACGCCCTCGCCGAGGGTGGCGTAGGCGTAGGAGTACGAGGATCCGGAGACCGGGATCGCGGAGGCCATCTCGGCGTAGCAGAGCGCGGTGAGTCCGGCGGTGACCGCGGCGAGCACGAAGGACAGGATGACGGCCGGGCCGGCCGAGGGCACCGCGCTGCTGAGCACGAAGAAGATGCCGGTGCCGATGGTGGCGCCGATGCCGATCGAGGACAGCTGCCAGAGGCCGATCGTGCGACGCAGGTGGATGCCGGAGCGTCCGCCCTCCTCGGGCGCACCGGCCGGGAGGCCGTCCCGGCCCTCGCTCTCGGCGATGAGGGACGAGACGGGCTTGCGTCGCAGCAGACGCGCACCGAGAGAGTTGCTGGTCACAGCTGCGGTCCTTCTGGGCGGGGGAGGGTGTCCTGGCGGCCGGTCACTCGACGCGTCATGGGGTGTCATCGGGGACCAACCGAACAAAGATGGGACAGTACCCCGCGAAAGCACCAGTGTCGCAAACGAACAGTCCGGATCGGCGCATTGTACGAATTGGCGCATGAGTCTATACAAACCGGACACTTCGCAGACGGCGGATTCGCCGTCCAGCAGCTAAGGCAGCAGTTCAGCGGCCCAGCACCGCCCGCATCACCGAGCGGGCGATCGGCGCGGCCAGCCCGCCGCCGGTGACGTCCGTGGCGTCACTGTCCGCGATCACCACGGCCACCGCCACCGGCGGCACCGCGTCCGAGCCGGCGGGCTTGGCCCAGGAGATGAACCAGGCGTACGGCGTCCCGCTGTTGTCCACCCCGTGCTGCGCGGTGCCGGTCTTGCCGCCGACCACCGCGCCGCCGATCCGGGCGTTGCCGCCGGTGCCGTTCTCCACCACGTCGGTCATCAGCTTCTGCACCTGCCCGGCCACCGCCGGGGTCATCGCCCGCCGGTACACGGCGGGTTTCATCAGCTGCACCGCGGTGCCGTCGCCCTTCGTCAGTCTGTCCACGAGCTGTGGACGCATCACCGTCCCGTCGTTGGCGATCCCGGCCGCGACCATCGCCATCACCAGCGGGGTCGCCGCGGTGTCGAACTGCCCGATCGAGGAGAGCGCCACCTGCGACTGGTTCATCGTGGTGTCGAAGTTGGACCGGGCCGGGCGCACCGGCATGTCCAGCCTGGCGTCGTTGAAGCCGAAGTTCTCGGCCATCGCCACCATCGGGTCCAGCCCGGTCCGCACCCCGAGGTAGCCCAGCACGCTGTTGCAGCTGTAGACCATCGCGGTGTCCAGCGACTGGCCGGGCCGGTCGCACGCCGAGGTGTCGTTGACCAGCGGCGTGGTCGTCCCGGGCAGCACGTACGGGTACGGCGCGTCGGTCGGCGCGTCGGGGTCGGTGACCACCCCGGCCGCGAGCGCGGCCGCCGCCGTGACCACCTTGAAGGTCGAGCCCGGCGGGTAGGTCTGGCGCAGCGCCCGGTTGAGCATCGGCTGGTCGGTGTCGGCCTGCAGCCGGTTCCAGGCGGCCTGGTCGGCCGCGGCGGAGCCGGCGAAGCTGCCCGGGTCGTAGGACGGCGTGCTGGCCAGGGCGAGGATCCGGCCGGTGGCCGGCTCGATCGCGGCCACCGCGCCCTTCTGGCTGCCGAGCCCGCGCACCGCGGCCTCCTGGGCGGCCCGGTTCAGGGTGGTGTAGACGTCCCCGCCGGGGTTCTGCCTGCGGGCGACGGCGTCCCAGACCGCCCAGCCGGCCAGTCTGCTGTCCGTCCCGGACAGCAGGTCGTCCTCGATCCCCTCCAGCTGGGTGTTGCCGTACGCCTGCGAGGCGAAGCCGGTGACGGCCGCGTACGTCGGACCGTCGGTGTAGGTGCGCTTGTAGTCGTACCGGCCGCCGGTGGGTTCGGAGCCGGTCACGGTGTCCGCGCCGACCCGGATGTCGCCGCGCGGCTGCGAGTACCGCTCGATGGTGAGCCGCTGGTTGGCGGCGTTGTGGTTGAGGTCCTTGGCCTGGAACACCTGCACCCGGGTGGCCTGGACGCACAGCGCCGCGACCAGCAGCAGGCAGAAGACGCCCGCGCGGCGCCCGGTGACGGAGATGCCCGGCAGGCCCTGCGGCCCGTTGCCCCGGGCGCGCGGACGGGAGCGGGTGCGCACCATCAGTCCTCCTCCGACACGGGCGCGGACACGGACACGGGCAGGACCGGGGCCGGGGCCGGGGCCGGCCGACGCGCGATGTCGCTCATCCGCACCAGCAACGCCACGATGATCCAGTTGGTGACCACCGAGGAGCCGCCCTGCGCGACGAACGGCAGCGTCATCCCGGTCAGCGGGATGAGGTCGAGCACCCCGCCGGCCACCACGAACACCTGGAGGCCGACGATCGCGGCCAGGCCGATCGCCAGCAGCCGCCCGAACGGGTCGCGCAGCGCGATGCCCGTCCGGAACCCCCGGGAGATCAGCAGCGCGTACAGCAGGAACACCGCGACGAGCCCGGTCAGGCCGAGTTCCTCGCCGATGGTGGCGAGGATGAAGTCCGACTTGGCGGCGAAGCCGATCAGCACCGAGTGCCCGTCGCCGAGCCCGGTGCCCAGTTCCCCGCCCCAGGCGAAGGCGAACAGCGACTGGGCGATCTGGTTGGCGCCCTTGCCCGCCGCGATCGAGCCCAGCGGGTCCAGCCAGTCCGTCACCCGGCTGTGCACGTGCGGCGAGAGCCAGCCCACCGTGACCGCCCCGACCGCCGCCAGGACCAGCCCGATCACGATCCACCCGGTGCGCGCGGTGGCCACGTACAGCATCACCACGAACAGGCCGAAGAACAGCAGCGAGGTGCCGAGGTCCGTCTCCAGCACCAGGACGCCGACGAACGCCGCCCAGATCAGCAGCACCGGCCCGAGCACCCGGCCGCGAGGCAGCTGCCAGCGCCAGACCCGGCGGCCGGTGAGCGCCAGCGCGTCCCGGTGCACCGCCAGGTAGGCGGCGAAGAAGACGGCCAGCAGGATCTTGGCGAACTCCCCCGGCTGGAAGGACAGCGGCCCGAGGACGATCCAGATCCGCGAGCCGTACACCGGCGGGAAGAAGATCGGCAGCACCAGCAGGACCAGCGCCACCAGCGCCCCGAGGTAGGCGTACCGCTGCAGCCGCCGGTGGTCGCGCACCAGCAGCACGACCGCGATGAACAGCGCCACCCCCAGGCTCGACCAGAGCAGCTGGGTGGAGGCCGCGCCGACGCCCGAGGTGGCGCGGTCGAGCCGGTAGATCACCACCAGGCCGATCCCGTTGAGCAGCACCGCGATCGGCAGCAGCAGCGGGTCCGCGTACCGGGCCCGCCTGCGGACCACGGCGTGCGCCAGCAGGGCGAGCACGCCGAGCGCGGCGCCGTACTCGGCCGCGTCGGCCGGCACCCTGCCGTCCAGGTTGACGCCGACCTCGACGTAGCCGAACACGGCGATCAGCACGGCGGCCAGGACCAGCAGCAGCTCGGTGGTGCGCCTGGTCGGCACCGGCCGGCTCGGCCGGGCTGCGGTTCTCGTCACGGCGGGGGGTGTCGCCACGGACCGTCCTGGGGGTCGCGGGGAGCCGGAGCGCTGTTCCGGGGGATGCCAATCGGAATGGACCGGCGGCACGAAGCCGGTTCACCCAGGTTCGTCACCCTAACGAGCACTATCCATATTTATCGGCTTTTTGCTGCGGTGTGTCCGCCCTTGGCATGAATCCTCCGCTCACTCGGGCCGCCGTCCGGCCAGCGCCGCCGCCCCGGCCGCCGCCGCGGCCAGCAGGACGGCGGCCGGCGGCAGTTCCGCCCACGGCACGGCGACCCGACCGGTGCGGGCCGCCGAGACCAGACCGCGGACCGCCGCGTTGGCCGGCGAGAGCGGCGCCACCAGCGCCAGCGCGGCCAACGCCAGCGCCACCGCGATGCCGTACTGCGGCCGCGCCAGCACCGGCCGGTTCGCCAGCGCCCCGGCCACCACCCCCAGCAGCACGCACACCACCGCGGCCGACGCCCCGGCCGCCAGCGCCGGTCCGACCGGCGGCTGCCGCTCCACCCCCGGGTTGGCCACCGTCCCGCTCAGCCACCACAGCGCCGCCACCTCGGCCGCCGCCAGCACCAGCCCGGCCGTCAGCGCCGCCAGCAGCGCGCCCAGGTGCACCCGCGGCGGCCCCGCCGCCGCGACCAGGCAGGCCCGCGAGGCCGACGGCTCCGCCCCGAGCGCGCTGCGCACGTACCAGGCGCTCACCGGCAGCAGCACGGCCGCGCCGTAGCCGAGGTCGCCCAGCAGCGGGTTGCCCGCCGACACGCCCACCACCAGCAGCAGCGCGTACGCCAGGAACGGCGGCAGCCAGGCGTGCGAGCGCACCAGCAGTTCCAGGTGGTACCGGGTCAGCGCCCCGAGCTGCCTCACCGCCGCCCCTCCCGCTGCCGCACCGCCAGCACCCGGACGGCCGGTCGGCCGAGCAGCAGCCGGCGCAGCAGCGCTTCCGTGTGCGCGGCCGGCACGGTCAGCCGCACGGCCGTGCCGGCCAGCGGGGTGAGCCGCGGCGCCCCGGGCAGCCGGGGCGGCAGCGGGGTGCCGTCCGGGACGTCCACCTCGACCTCCGTCTCCGGGCCGCCGTCCGGCACGGGCCCCGCCTCCTCGGCGGGCCGCAGACCGCCGTCCGCGCCGACCTGGTAGGCGGCGCTGGTCAGCCCGGCCAGCCGGGCCGGGTCGTGGTCGACGAACAGCACCGCCCCGCCGTCCGCCGCCCGCTCCGCGGCCGCCTCGTCCAGCACCGCCCTGGCGTCGGGGTCGAGCCCGGTCCAGGCCTCGTCCAGCAGCAGGACCGGGGCCTGCGCGAGCAGCGCCTGCGCGACCGCGACCTTCTGGCAGGTGCCCTTCGACAGCCGGCTCAGCGGGGTGCCCGCCCGGTCCGCGATGCCGAAGCGGTCCAGCCAGTCCCCCGCCCGCCGCCGCGCCCGCTCCGCCGACAGCCCGTGCACCCGGCCCACCCGCAGCAGGTACGAGGCGGCGTCGAACGGCAGCGCGGGCGGGAAGCGTTCGGGCACGTACGCGGCACCACCCGCGCGGGCCACCCGCCCGGCGGTCGGCCGCTCGATCCCGGCCGCCAGCCGGAGCAGCGTCGACTTGCCGCTCCCGTTCGCCCCGGCGATCCGCACCAACTCCCCCGGCCCGACGGCGAGATCGACCCCGCGCAGGACCCATCGCCCGCGCCGCCCGTACCGTTTTCCGACCCCCGTCAGCTCCACCGCGCCCCCATTCCCGCCCGGACTCGCACGAAACCCGCACGGAAGGCTATCCAGCCCGGGTAGGGCGGACGTAAGTCCGCGCAGCCCCGACCGCCTTTCCACGCGCCGGAGTTCACGCCGTGGCGGGGTGGCGCACGATCCGCTCTCGTTTGGCCATCGCGAACTGATGATCCCTAGGATCACCGGGTGACTACCGGACGACGACCAAAGACCAGGCTCGGCAGCCTGCTGGGCGCCCTGGCGATAACGGGCGCCTCGCTGCTCATCGGCCTGCCCGCCCACGCCGACGAACCATCAGCCGGAGCCGCCGCGCCCAAGGAGGCCCCCAGGGTCGACCTCGTCCTGGACGTCAGCGGCTCCATGAACGAGCGGGACATCCAGGGCAAGAGCCGGATCTCGGTGGCCCAGCAGTCCCTGAACGACGTGATCGACGCGCTGCCCGCGGAGACCGAGTTCGGCATCCGCACCCTGGGCGCGAACTACCCCGGCAACGACAAGACCCAGGGCTGCCAGGACACCAAGCAGCTGTACCCGGTCGGCAAGACCAACAAGGTCGAGGCCAAGACGGCCGTCGCCACCCTGCGGCCCACCGGCTGGACCCCGATCGGCCTGGCCCTGCGCGGCGCGGCCCAGGACCTCGGCAAGGGCGAGACCACCCGCCGGGTGGTGCTGATCACCGACGGCGAGGACACCTGCACCCCGCCGGACCCCTGCGACGTCGCCCGTGAACTCGCCTCCCAGGGCATCCACCTGGTCGTCGACACCCTCGGCCTGGCCCACGACGACAAGACCCGCCAGCAGCTGCTCTGCATCGCCAACGCGACCGGCGGCACCTACACCGACGTCCGCACCCAGGAGCAGCTCACCGACAAGGTGAAGCAGCTGGTCGACCGCTCCAACGACACCTACGCGGTGACCCCGGTGAAGACCTCCGGCGCCGACAAGTGCGAGAGCGCCCCGGTGCTCGCCCCGGGCGTGTACAGCGACCGCGAGAAGTTCTCCGAGCACCGCGTCTACAAGGTCCCGGTCAAGTCCGGCCAGGAGCTGCGCGCCTCGGTCAGCGTCGGTCTGGACCGCGCGGTGGCCCGGGACTACGGCGTCCTGCTGCAGGCCACCAGCGCGACCGGCCAGGAGCTGGTCCGCGGCACCGACGCCGGCAGCAGCCGCACCGACGTGATCTCCACCGGCCTGCGCTGGTCCACCAGCGACTCCAAGGGCTACATCACCACCGGCCCGACCTCCTCGTCGAGCGCCAAGCCGGAGACCACCGTCTGCCTGGTCGTCAGCAACTCGCTGGCCCCGCAGGCCGGCGTCCAGGCCGACCCCGGCCTGCCGCTGGAGCTGACCGTCGACCTGGCCACCGCCTCGTCCGCCCCCGAGGGCGCGGCGATGGGCCTGGGCCGCGGCTGGATCCTGCTGCTCACCCTCACCCTCGCCGGACTGCTGTTCGGCCTGGTGTTCGGCTGGATCGCCCGCTGGCGGATCTCTGTCTGGCGGGAGAACTGACCATGCGACCGACCACGCGCACGACCCTTCGCGGCGCCCTCGCCGCCCTCGCCCTGCTGCCCGCCCTCGCGCTGGCCGCCCCGACCGCCTCCGCCGCCTCCCCCTCGCCCTCGGCGAGCGCGAGCGGCGCCCCGGCCCCGGCCACCAAGGCCGGCACCTCCTTCCTGACCGCGACCAACCTCTCCCCCGGCCAGGACGCCAACGTCGCCGCCTCCACCGGTGACTACCTGTACTGGGCGTTCGGCGCCTCCGAGGGCCAGACCCCGACGATCGGCCTGACCGTCAACCTGGCCCCCGCGACCGACCGGCACGGCCCGCAGACCTGGTCCGCCGAGGTCTTCGACGGGCTCCGCCGCCGCCAGTCCTGCACCGCCGGCACCCAGAACGCCACCGGCGACCAGAACACCGGCACGCTCACGCTGAGCTGCACCCTGCGCGAGATCCGCTCCTGGGCCGAGCCGTGGTCCGGCGACCCGCTGCCCGGCACCTACTACGTGCGGCTCTCGGTCAGCGACGTCCCGCAGACCGACCTGGGCCTGGCCACCTCCGTCCAACTGCACGTCAGCGCGAAGGGCAACGCGGACAACGCCCAGCCGGAGGGCGGCGAGCTCAAGGCCCCGCTGGTCCCGCCGGCCGGCGGCGGCGCCAGCACCGCCAAGGCGGCCGCCCCGGTGGGGGCCGAGGAGCACTGGTACACCGGCTGGTTCTCCGGCTGGAACAGCCGCTGGTACTGGACCATCGGCGGCGGCGCCCTGGCCGCCCTGGCGGGCGTCCTGGGCTACAACCTGACCCGGCACCCACGCGGCTACCGCCCGCCCCGCTACGGCGCCGTCCCGCCGCAGTCCGGCGCCCCCCAGCCCGGCCCCTACGCCGGTTCCCAGCGCCCCTGACCCACCCCGCCCAACCCTGAGGGCCGGCCGGACTCCCCCGGCCGGCCCTCGGCCGTTCCCGCTCCGGTTCCCGCTCCCGCCCCCGTGCGCGACCGACCGGCGACCGGGACCGTCCGAGGGCCTCGCCGGCCGCCCGGGCGGCCGGCGAGCCGGGGCTCGGCCCGTGGGTGATGCTCGGCAAGACCTTCAAGGGGCTGACCGAGCGGACGCTCGCCTGGCAGACCGCCGAGTTGCTCGCCCGGGAGACCGGGCGGGACGCCCGGACGGTGCCGGTCCGGCCGGAACTGGTCGTCGAGGTCGCCTTCGACGGCCTCCAGCGCGGCCCCCGCTACCCCGCCGGGCTGGCCCTGCGGTTCACCCCGGGTGGTGCGCTACCGGCCGGACAAGAGCGCCGCCGAGGCCGACACGGTGGCCTCCGCACGGGAGTTGGCCACCGCCGAAGGCTCTTGTGAGGCCGTCCGCGCGGCCTGGTCCGCCGACCCGTCCGGCGAAGTACCGCCGGTTGAAACGCATTGCGCCGCAATGGGGGTTCACACACAGGGGCCGAGTCAGCCATTCTCGATCCGGCCACCGTACCCCTCCGTGAACGGACCAGCGACGGCTAGGTTGACCGTGACAACGAGAGGCGGCCGCCGGGCAGCCGGCGCCGCCCTGGCGAAAGGTGCCCGACATGCAGGTGAGCGTCGACCGGGACCGTTGCTGTAGCTCCGGCATGTGCGTGATGAACGCCCCCGCGGTCTTCGACCAGGACGACCGGGACAGTCTCGTGAGACTCCGTCAGACCGTCCTGCTGCCCGAGCAGTTCGACGACGTCAGACTCGCCTCCGAGCTCTGTCCGGGCCGGGCGATCACCGTCACCGGGGACGAGCCCGCGCGGACCGGGGCCTGACGGACCCCCGCCGCCGGCCCCGCAGGCCGCGCCGGGAACCTTCCCGGGCCCCGAACCCCACGAGAACACCCGCGACGTGAGGAGACCCCCGCCTTGACCACCGCATCCACCACCCCCGTCCTCCCGCTGCCGGCCCGGCACTCCGGTGGCTGCCCGTTCGGCCCGCCGCCCGCGTACTCCGAGGCCGCCGCCACCGGGCCGGTGACCAGAGCCGAGCTGCCCGACGGCGACCTCTGCTGGCTGGTCACCGGCTTCGCCGAGGTCCGCACCGTGCTGTCCGACCGCCGGTTCAGTGCCGACATCCGCCACCCGACCTTCCCGCTGCTGGTCGCCGGCGCTCGCGAGCTGATCACCGACAATCCGGACTTCCTGCGGCTGGACGACCCCGAGCACGCCCGCCAGCGCCGCATGATCACCGGGGAATTCCTGGTCAAGCGGGTGGAGGCGCTGCGCCCGGAGATCCAGCGGATTGTGGACGAGGCACTGGACCGGATGACCGCGGGCCGGACCACGGCCGACCTGGTCACCGACTTCGCGCTGCCGGTGCCCTCGCTGGTGATCTGCCTGCTGCTCGGCGTGCCGTACGAGGACCACGACCGCTTCCAGAACCTGAGCCGCACGATGCTCAGCCGGGAGAGCACCGTGGAGCAGCTCCGGGAGGCCCAGGAGGAGGTCCGGGACTACCTTCGCGACCTGACGGCCCGCAAGCGCGCACAACCGGAGGACGATGCCCTCAGCCGACTCGCGGCGCGGGACGACCTGACCCCGGACGACGTGGCCGGCATGGGCGTGCTGCTGCTGGTCGCCGGGCACGAGACGACCGCGAACATGATCTCGCTGTCGACCGCGCTGCTGCTGGAGCACCCCGAGCAGATCCCCGGCCTGGCCGACCCGGCCACCCTGCCGGGCGCGGTGGAGGAGCTGTTGCGGCTGCTGACCATCGTGCACACCGGCCTGCCCCGGGTGGCGCTGGAGGACGTGGAGCTGGGCGGCGTCACCGTCCGGGCCGGGGAGGGCGTGATGGCGATGCTCTCCACCGCCAACCGGGACGAGGCGGTGTTCGGCGGCGCCGGCCATCGGGCGACGGACGAGCTGGACCTGGACCGGGACGCCCGGCGGCACCTGGCGTTCGGCTTCGGCGTACACCAGTGCCTGGGCCAGCCGCTGGCCCGCGCCGAACTCCAGATCGCCCTGGAGACGCTGTTCCGCCGGCTGCCGGGGCTGCGGCTGACCGGCGAGCGCGAGTTCCGTACCGAGTCGTTCATCTACGGGATGCGGTCACTGCCCGTGGCCTGGTGAGCGGGGCCCAATGGAGAACTCTCGCTGGAGTACCAGGCAAAGCTGTCCGGGCGATCATGCGCGGAGCCAGATGACGAGAGCGGCTGCGGTGACGGTGCCGAGGTAGACGTATCCGCGCTTGTCGTATCGGGTTGCGACCGCTCGGGCGTGCTTGAGCTTGTTGATGGCCCGTTCGACGGTGTTGCGCTTCTTGTACCGCTTCTCGTCGAAGGCCGGTGGGCACCCGCCGCGTGAGCCTTTGCGCAGGCGGGCGGCCTGACCGTCCGCCTTCTCCGGGATCGTGTGCCGGATGCCGCGCCTGCGCAGGCAGGCGCGGCACGGGCCGCTGCTGTAGGCCTTGTCGGCGGCCACGCTGTCGGGCGTCTTCCGGGGCCTGCCCGGCCCTGTCCGCGGGACACGGATCTTCTCCAGTACCGGCGGACGCGTCGCCCAAGCGGTCCTGCTCGCCCTGATGGTCTTCATGATCGACCTGTTGACCATCCAGGACCGGCTCCGCACCAGCAGCCCCGGGCTGACAGCGGCGAACAGCATCGAGGACTACGACGGCCTCACGCCCGCCCCCGCAGACTTCAACGGCCTGCCCCCGCCGCACAGCTGACGAACAACTCGCAGACACCCCGAAGTGGCCTACCCCACAAAGCCGTTGGCCCGCCGCTCGACGGCGGCTTCCGCACGACCGCAACAGCTCAGCCGACCCCGAGAAAGCCCGCGCAGTCGCGTGATCTACGTCACGAAGCCCCATCGCCATCGCACGCCGCCTCGAACAGACCCGCCCAAAGCAGAAATCCCGCCCGACCGAATCGGTCGAGCGGGATCTCGTGACCACTCACGAATCAGACTCGTGAACAGTCGTTGGGTGGAGCTGAGGGGATTCGAACCCCTGACCCCCTCGATGCGAACGAGGTGCGCTACCGGACTGCGCCACAGCCCCAACGAGAAGAAACTCTAGCACCTTCCGGAGGGGGGCCGTGACCACCCCCGGCGATGCGGCGCTGGTCCGGGGGCCGGGGAGGTCACTCGTTGGCCGCGCGGGGGCGGGCCTCCGGGGCCGACGGTTCGGCGTACTGGTCGAACAGCGGGGTGTTGCGGGCGGACTCGGCGGGGCGGCCCGCGGTCCAGGTGCCGGGGGCCGTCAGGTCGAGACCGCGGGAGACCCGGGGGGCGACCGGCGCCGTGACGTACGTCGGCAGCGGGACGGGCACCGGCTCCCAGGAGTCCGGGCCGGCCGCGCCGCGCTCGCGCATGCCGTCGACCCACTCCTCGTGCTCGGTCGCCTCGGCCACCGCGGAGGCGGACGGCGCGGAGACGGCGGCCTCGCCGGGGTCGGCGGCCAGCCGCAGATGCGGGCGGCGCCCGGCCCGCCCCTCGGCGGCCGGGGCCTGGGCACGAACCGGGGCCTGGGCCCGGACGTGGACCTGGGTGTGAGCCTGGGTGTCAACGGCCTCGGCCGGGACGCTCCGGGCCGCGGCGCGCTGCTGCTCGCGCTTGCGCAGCCGCTCGGCCGCCTGGGCGGCCCGGGCGCGGTCGAGCTTCACCTCGTAGCGCTGGCGCTCCAGCTTGCGCAGGTGGCCGATGTACAGGGTGAGGAGGATCGCCGGGACGGCCGGGACCCAGAGGAAGGCCAGTCCGGCCACCGCCGCGACCACGGCGCCGAGCGCGAAGGCCAGGAAGAGGGCGGTGACCATCCGACGCCGGCGGGCCAGCAGCCGGGCCCGGCGCTGCGCCCCGCCGTGCGGCGCGGAGCCCGGACGCTCTCCCCGGGCGCCCCGCTCGGGCGAGGACGAGGATGCGGGCGAGGACGCGGACGCGGACGCGGGCACCGGCGCGGGCGGAGGCTCGACGGAGGGCGGGGACTCGGGCCCCACGGCGGGCGGCGCGGAGTCCGCCGCGGGGTCGCCGGAGGCGGCCCCGTCCCGTCCGGGAGGGCCGTCGCTGCTGTGCTCGTCGTCACGCGGTTCGTCGCCCAGGGCCCGGGCTGCCCGCCGCTCCAGCCCCGAACGCCCGGCCAGCAGGCGGATGGCGGTGCTGAAGCGCTCCGTCGGGCGCGCCTCGTTGAGTTCGTCCTGCCTGCGGAGCCACATCGGCACCAGATAGGCGGCCCAGGCCCCTACGATGACGGCGTAGATAAGGCCGCTACTGCTCACGATCCACACCGTACGGGCGCCGGGAAGGCCTGGCAGCAATTTGGCTCGGCGTGTCGTGTGATCAAGCTGATTCTCCGACTATTTTGCCGGTATTTGTGCCAGTCCGCCGTCGCGACGATGCCATATCGATATTTGTTTCGAACATATATTCAATTACTTGACTCGCGACCTGAACTGATCGACCGCCAGCGTTCCAGCATCCCCTCCGGCACCTCCTCGGCGGTCAGCGCGTACACCAGGTGGTCCTGCCAGGCGCCGTCGATGTGGAGATAGCGCGGGCGGATTCCCTCCGAGCGGAAGCCGAGCTTTTCCACCACCCGGCGGCTCGGGCCGTTCTCCGGGCGGATGCAGACCTCGATCCGGTGCAGGCCGAGGGTGCGGAAGCAGTGGTTGACGGAAAGCGCCACGGCCGTCGGCATGATGCCCCGGCCGGCCACCGCCTCGTCGATCCAGTACCCGACGTTCGCCGAGCACATCGAGCCCCAGGTGATGCCGCCCACGGTCAGCTGGCCGACCAGCTGGCCCTTGTAGAGCACGACGAAGGGCAGCATCCGCCCGGCCGAGCCCTCACCGCGCAGGAAGCGCACCATCTGCCGGAACGTCGGGCGCGGCCCGGCGGCCTGCCCGGCCGGACCGGGCGGGACGGTCGCCTCCCAGCGGCGCAGCCAGTCCCGGTTGCGGAGGCTGACCTCCTGCCACTCGCGCTGGTCGCGGGCCCGGATCGGGCGCAGCACGACCTCCCCCTCGTGGAGTTCTACCGGCCAACCGGCGTTCAGTGCGTTCTCCCGGAAGCTGGTGCGTCCGGCCGGGGGTGGTCCCCGCCGCCGAGCTGGTCGATGGCGTGGACGAGCAGCGGTTCGAGGACGGCCAGGCCGTCCTTGACGCCGCCGGTCGAGCCCGGCAGGTTGACGATCAGGGTACGTCCGGCGAGCCCGGCCAGCCCGCGGGAGAGCGCCGAGGTCGGCACCTTCTCCCGGCCGTACGCGCGGATGGACTCGGCGATGCCGGGGACCTGCCGGTCGATCACCCGGGCGGTCATCTCCGGGGTGAGGTCCGTCGGCGAGATACCGGTACCGCCGGTGGTGAGCACGACGTCGTAGCCGGCCGCGACGGCCTCGCGCAGGACGGCCTCCACCGGCTCGCCGTCCGGGACGACCCGGGGGCCGTCGGCGGTGAAGCCCATCGCGGTCAGGCCGGCCACCAGCAGCGGGCCGCCCCTGTCCTCGTAGACGCCGGCCGAGGCCCGGTTGGACACGGTGACCGCAAGGGCCCTCATCCGTCCGGACCCCTCGGTGGTGAGCTCGCTCCGCCCGTTCACTCGCCCGCCTCCGGCGCGAACCAGTCGCCGCTCTTGCCGCCGGTCTTGCTGAGCACCCGGACGGACTCGATGGCGGCGCCCTTGTCCACGGCCTTGACCATGTCGATGACGGTGAGGCCGGCCACCGCGACGGCGGTCAGCGCCTCCATCTCGACGCCGGTGCGGTCGGCGGTCCTCACGGTGGCGGTGATCTCGACGGCGTCGTCCGCGACCGTGAGGTCCACCGTGACGCCGGAGACGGCGATGGGGTGGCAGAGCGGGATCAGGTCGGGGGTCTTCTTGGCGCCCATGATCCCGGCGATCCGGGCCACCGCGAGGGCGTCGCCCTTGGGCACGCCCTCGCCGCGCAGCAGCTCGACCACCTTCGGGGAGACCCGGACCCGGCCGGCCGCGACGGCGGTGCGCGCGGTGGTGGCCTTCTCGGAGACGTCGACCATCCGGGCCGCGCCCTGGTCGTCGACATGGGTGAGGCGGTCGCCGGGGGGAGGTGTCGTCACGGGTGGCTCCAGGGGCACGCAGGTCGAATACCGCGCTACCGTACAGCTCCCCCGCCACACCCCGTGGGAGGGGCCTGGTCCGCGAGACATGTCCTAGGAACCGAGCAGGACCACGTCGACCTCGCTGCCGGCGGGCAGGGCGGTGACGGCCTCGGGGACGGTGATCAGGCAGTTCGCCCGGGCCAGGGCGCCCACCAGGTGCGACTCGGCGCCGCCCACCGGCTCGACGGTGCCGTCCGCCGCCGAGTAGCGGCCGCGCAGGAACTGCCGGCGGCCGGCCGGGGAGCGCAGCGCCGCCGGGCAGAGCGCGCGGACCACCGGGCGGTGGACGTCGGCGGCGCCGAGCATGGTGCGGATGACCGGGCGGACGAACAGCTCGAAGGAGATGTAGGCGCTGACCGGGTTGCCGGGCAGGGCGAGCAGCGGCACGCCGGCCGGGCCGCCGATCCGGCCGAAGCCCTGCGGCTTGCCGGGCTGCATCCGCAGCCTGCGGAAGTCGACGCCGCCGTAGGACTCGAAGACCTCCTTGACCACGTCGTACGCGCCGACGCTGACCCCGCCGCTGGTGACGATCAGGTCCGCCCGGCCGAGCTGGTCCTCCAGGACGGCGCGCAGCCGGTCGGCCTGGTCCGGGACGGCGCCGACCCGGTAGGCGATGGCGCCGGCGTCCTGGGCGGCCGCGGTGAGGGTGAAGCTGTTGGAGTCGGAGATCTGCCCGGGGCCGACCGGCTCGCCGGGCTGGACCAGCTCGCTGCCGGTGGACAGCACTACGACCCGGGGGCGCGGGCGGACCCTGACGGTGGCGCGGCCGATCGCGGCGAGCAGGCCGAGCTGGGTGGGGCCGAGCCGGGTGCCGGCCCCCAGGACCTTGGTGCCGGCCGCGACGTCGCTGCCGCGGTGGCGGATGTGGGCGCCCTCGGCGACCGGGCGCAGGACGCGGACCTCCTCGTCCTCGACGGGCGCGGTCATCGCGTCGGCGGGCACCCCGGTGCCGGTGCCGCCGTCGGTCCACTCGACCGGGGCGACGGCCTGGGCGCCGGGCGGGACGGGGGCGCCGGTCATGATCCGGGCGGCCTGGCCGGGCCCGACCCGGGGCAGTTCGCCCGCGCCGGCCGCGATGTCGCCGACGACGGCGAGCACCGAGGGGTACGGGTCGGTGGCGCCGGCGGTGTCGGCGGTGCGCACGGCGTAGCCGTCCATCGAGCTGTTGTCGAAGGGCGGCAGGTCACCGTCGGCGAGGACGTCCTCGTCGAGCCGGCAGCCCTGGGCGTCGAGCAGTTGCAGCTCGATGGCGGGCAGCGGGCCGACCGCGGCCAGGACGTCGGAGAGGTGTTCGTCCACCGTCCAGAGGCGGGGGGCCGCCGGTGCCGGGTCCGTGGTTCCGTCGCAGCAGGCTGCGGCGGATCCGGTGGTGTGTTGGGTGGACCCGGTCATCGGCGGCTCGCTCTCTGTCGTCGTGTCAGTCCTGCAGCTCGGAGGCGACGAACTCGCGCAGCCAGGAGCGGAACTCCGGGCCGAGGTCCTCGCGCTCGGAGGCCAGTCGGACGATAGCGCGCAGGTAGTCCGCGCGGTCGCCGGTGTCGTAGCGGCGGCCCTTGAAGAGCACGCCGTGGACCTGGCCGCCGGCCTCCGGCTCGCGGGTGGTCAGCTCGCGCAGGGCGTCGGTGAGCTGGATCTCGCCGCCGCGGCCGGGCGGGGTCTCCCGCAGCACGTCGAAGACCAGCGGGTCGAGGACGTAGCGGCCGATGACGGCGTAGTTCGAGGGGGCCTCGTTCGTCTCGGGCTTCTCGACCAGGTCGGTCACCTGGAAGACGTCCTCGCCGAAGCCGTTCGCCTTGACGGCGGCGCAGCCGTAGAGGTGGATCTGGGAGGGGTCGACCTCCATGAGGGCGACGACCGAGCCGCCGAGCTCCTGCTGGACCTCGATCATGCGGGCGAGCAGCGGGTCGCGCGGGTCGATCAGGTCGTCGCCGAGGAGGACGGCGAAGGGCTGGCCTGCCACGTGCTGCTCGGCGACCGAGACGGCGTGGCCGAGGCCCTTCGGGTCGCCCTGGCGGACGTAGTGCATGTTGGCCAGCTCGACGGATTCGCGGACCCGGCGCAGGCGGTCCTCGTCGCCCTTGCGGGCGAGCAGCTCCTCCAGCTCGTAGGCGCGGTCGAAGTGGTCCTCCAGGGCCCGCTTGTTACGGCCGGTGACCATCAGTATGTCGGACAGCCCCGCGGAGGAGGCCTCCTCGACGACGTACTGGATGGCCGGCTTGTCGACGACGGGCAGCATCTCCTTCGGAGTGGCCTTGGTTGCCGGGAGGAAGCGGGTGCCCAGTCCGGCCGCGGGTACCACGGCCTTGGTTACCGGGATTCGGGAGTTGGTCGTCGTCATGCGTTTACCTTACTCAGGCACGTTTTCGCCCGGCCGGGCGCGGTCGACGGCTAGGACAGCACGTCGCGGGGCCCGGCCACGGCGGCAGGCGTATGGGAATTGACCGGCTGGGCGAGGGGGTCCCCGCCGGCACAGGGCGACAGACTACCCGGCTTTCCCGAACGGTCACGCTCGGCAGTCGCGTTGGGCCGCGCACCGGCGGCGGGCGGGGCGGCCGGCCGCGCCGCCGACCGGTCGCCGGGGCCCGGGCGGACCCGCCAGCAGTCGCCGCCGGCCGACCTGGCCTCGGCGAGCGCGCGGTCGGCGGCGCGCAGCAGCACGGCGGCGTGGGTGCCGTCCTCGGGCAGCACGGCGACGCCGACGGCGGCGGTGAGGCCGTTGCCGTGGGCCGGGCGGGACTCGCGCGGGCCGGAGGACCAGTCGAGCAGCAGGTGCCGGCGGACCGACCAGACCAGGCGCTCGGCGACCTGCGCGGCGCCCTCGGCGCCGGTGTCCGGCAGCACCACCAGGAACTCCTCTCCGCTGTAGCGGCCGAGGGTGTCGGAACGGCGGATCTCCATCGCCAGCCGCTGGGCGAGGTCGCGCAGCACCGCGCCGGCGCGGCCGCGGCCGTGCTCGGCGACGACCGCGTCGAAGCCGGTGATCTCCAGCAGCAGCACGGCCAGCGGGCGCGGCCCTTCGGGCTGGTCGGTCCGCTCGGCGCGGCGGGCGCGCTCGATCTCGCGGTCCAGGGTGAGCTGCAGGTGGCGGTAGTTCCACACGCCGGTGAGCGGGTCGCAGGAGGCGGTGCGCTCCAGGTCGGCGCAGCGGGTCTCCAGTTCGGCGATCCGCTCGCGCAGCCGTTCCTGCCGGGCGGCGGCTTCGGCGCCGCCCCGGCGCAGCCGAAGCCCGAGCACGGTGGCGCCGGCCAGCGCGGGGGCGCTGAGCACGGCCAGGGCCTGGACCAGCAGCGGGGTGGACAATCGCGGCGCCCTTTCGCGTGTCAGGCTCTGCGCGTCGATGGCGCCGGCCGGCGGGACCGGTCGGCGGCACGGCTCGACGGCACAGAGTTGCGGAGGATCCGATGCACAACGAGAAGAGCGATCTGAGGACACGGCTGTTGACCCGGCGCCGCGCGCTCTCCGCCGAGGGGCGCGCGGAGGCCGCGCTCGCGCTGGCCGGGCACGCCGGGGAGCTGGCGGCGCCGGGTGCCACCGTGGCCGCGTACGTGTCGGTGGGCGCCGAGCCCGGGACCAGGCCGTTGCTGGACGCGCTGCGGGCGCGCGGGGTACGGGTGCTGCTGCCGGTACTGCTGCCCGACAACGACCTGGACTGGGCCGCCTACCGGGGCCCGCAGGAGCTGGCCCCGGCCGGACGCGGGCTGCTGGAGCCGGTCGGCCCTCGGCTCGGCCCGGAGGCGGTCACGGAGGCCTCCGTGGTGCTGCTGCCGGGCCTGGCGGTGGACCGGCGGGGGCTGCGGCTGGGCCGCGGCGGCGGCAGCTACGACCGGGTGCTGGCCCGGCTGGGGCGGGCGGGCGCGCGGCCGGTGCTGGCGGTTCTGCTCTACGAGCACGAGCTGCTGGACGAGGTGCCGGCCGAACCGCACGACCGCCCGGTGGACCTGGCGGTCACGCCCGCCGGGCTGCGGAGGCTGGGGTGAGACGGCGGCGGCCCCGCTCCGGGGAGGGAGCGGGGCCGCCGGGGTCGTGCGGGTCGTGCGGGTCGTGCGGGGTCAGCCGTTGGTGAGCACCAGCTTGTGCTTGGTGGCCTTCTCGACCGCGTCCGGCGTGTAGGCCCAGGTCAGCAGCTTGCCCTTGAGCCAGAGGTCGGTCTGGTCGTTGTAGTTGTCGTGGAAGGCGTGGCCGGAGGCGCCGCCGACGTTGATCCACCGCGAGGAGTCGAGGTCACTCAGGTCGATCACCATCCGCATCGACGGGATCCAGTCCACCTGGTAGCCGGCCGCCGCGTTCCAGCCGGCCGCGTCGACGGCCGCCGAGCCGCCGGAGAGCCGGTACGGGCCGCGGTTGAGCAGCCGGTGGACCGCGCCGGAGGCGATCGAGGAGTCGTCGGTGCCGAGGGTCTGCTCGCGCAGGGTCAGCTTGTGCAGGCGGCCCCAGCTCCAGGTGGAGATGTCCTTGCTGAGCAGCGAGGTGAGGTCCTGCCGGGCGTCCTTCATCGCCTCCTTGAGCAGGTTGTCCAGGCCCTTCTGCTCCTTGTGCTGGGAGTCGATGTACGTCCACCAGGAGCTGTCCGGCTTGTCCAGCTGCTGCCGGACCACCTCGGTCCAGCGGTCGCCGCCGTCCGGCTGGGCCTTGCCCGGGTCGCGGGTGCCGCACTCGGTGACGATCTTGCTGGAGCTGTCCGGCCTGGTCGGGTCGTCCTGCTGGCGGACCAGCAGGCAGTTGCCCTTGGCCCGCAGGTCGGCCGGGAACTTCTGGCCGAAGGCGAGGCTGAGCAGCTGGCGCCAGACGCCGTTGTAGTAGGCGGCGGCGGCCGAGTCGGCGTCCTGGTGGTAGTTCCAGTCCTTCAGCAGGTCCTGCGCCTCACGCACGTACGGGTCGTCGATCTGCTGCTTGAGCAGCAGCGGGACGAGCGTCTTGGCCATGATGCTGGTGTTGTCCAGCTGCATGGTCTGCATGTCGTCCGGCGAGATCTTGCCGTTGTTCTTGAGCAGGCCCTCGATCTGGTCGGTGATCTCCTTGGCCCGGGTGCCGTACTCCCAGTCCTTGGTGAGCGAGTACTTGTAGCTCGGGTCCACCACGGCCTGGTTCGCGGTGACGATGTAGCCCGCGGACGGGTCCAGGCTGTACGGCAGGGCGGTGAAGGGGATCGAGCCCTTCCACTGGTACGTGGAGTCCCAACCCGGGGCCGGGTAGGTGCCGTCGCCCTTGCCGCGGACCGGGATGTCGCCGGGGGCCTGGTAGCCGATGTGCTTGGCGTCGGCGTAGACCAGGTTCTGCGCGGGGACGGCGAAGTCCTTGGCGGCGGCCCGGAACTCGTCCCAGTTGCGGGCCCGGTCCAGCTCGAACACCGCGTCCATGGTCTTGCCGGGGTTCAGCGCCGTCCACTGCAGGGCGACGCCGTAGCCGCCGGTGCCGCGGTCGGGGGCGGCGCTGCCGTTGGGGGCGTACTTGCCGACGTTCTGCTGCTCGGTGCTCTGGTCGGAGATGAGCGGGGCGCCGGTCTGGGTGGTGCGGACGGTGATCGTGCGGTCGTCGCCGCCGGCGACCTTGATGGTCTCCTTGCGGAGGTCGAACTTCACGTCCTTGCCGTCGACCTGGTAGGTGTCCGGGCCGGTGACCTTCTCCAGGTAGAGGTCGGTCACGTCGGCGCCGAGGTTGGTGAAGCCCCAGGCGACGTCCTTGTTGTGGCCGATTATCACGCCGGGCATGCCGGCGAAGCTGAAGCCGGAGACGTCGTACTGGCAGGCCGGCGAGCTAGTGCGGCAGTGCAGGCCCATCTGGTACCAGACGGAGGGCAGGCCGGGGCCGAGGTGCGGGTCGTTGGCCAGCAGCGGCTTGCCGGTGGTGGTGTGGGTGCCGGCGACGACCCAGGAGTTGGAGCCGATGCCCTGGCCGGGGCGGCCGAGCAGCTGCGGCATGCCGTCGATCCGGTCGGTGAGGCCCTGGAGCAGCGCCTTGGTGGTGGCCGCGCCCTGGGTGGTGGCGGTGCCGCCGCCGGACGGGGGCGAGCCGTCGGCGGGGCGGTAGTTGTCGCCGGCCACCGTGCCGGTCTTCACGATCGTGCCGTTGCGGGTGTACGGGTAGTCGGGGTACAGCTCGGCGATCTTGTCCGGACCGAAGTCCTGGGCCAGCAGCGAGCGGTCGATCTCCTCCTGGAGGTTCCCGGAGAGGTTCCAGGCCATCGCCTTGAGCCAGGCCACCGAGTCGACCGGGCTCCACTGCTCGGGCTGGTAGTCGCCGTTGACGGCGCCGAGCAGGGCGTACTCCAGAGAGGCCTTCTCGCCGCCGGGGTGCTCGGCGAGCCAGGCGTTCACGCCGTCCGCGTAGGCCTGGAGGTTCTTCTTGGTGTCGGCCGACAGCTTGGTGTCGAACTCCTTCTGCGCCACCTGCCGCCAGCCCATGGTCCGGATGAAGGCGTCGGTGTCGACCTGGCCGTCGCCGAACATCTCGGACAGCCGGCCGGCGGTGATGTGCCGCCGGACGTCCATCTCCCAGAAGCGGTCCTGCGCCTGGACGTAGCCCTGGGCGCGGAAGAGGTCCTCGTTGGTGTCGGCGTAGAGCTGCGGGATGCCGTTGGCGTCCCGCTTGACGTCGACCGGCGCGCTCATGCCCGCCACCTTGACGGTGCCGTCGACCTCCGGGAAGGACGCGCGGACCGCGGTGACCCCGCGGTAGCCGCCGTAGCCGACGCCGGCCACCAGCAGCACGACCAGCACGATCACGATCAGACGGGCGCGCCGGAACTTCTTCGAGCGGGGCATCTGGGTCCTTGCGGTCCTGACTTCGGGGCGGGCGGGCGTGTCCAGGGCCGGGGGCCGTGACAGGGCACCACATTAGGCCGAGTCGGCCGAGCGGCGTGCACGGGGGACGCTCACCGTGGGATCGGAGGAGGTCAACGAGGAGGCCCGGAAGCGGCGGTTGGGGGCCCGAGGAGGAAAAGAAACTAAAGATATGGCAAAATGTTAGACTGAGTAACGATCCGCAACAGGAGCATTGACGCCTTCTTAACGGGTCGCGCCCTCCAGCACCACCAGACACCCCGCCCGCCCCTGCCTGCACGAGGTGCCACTGCGTGAACATCGACCACCTGAACCAGCTCCTCCTCGAGTTCTCCGTGATCCTGCTGGTCGCGGTGGTCGCCGTGCGGATATCCACCCGCTCAGGGCTACCGAGCCTGCTGATCTACCTCGGGATCGGCGTCGCCCTGGGCCAGAACGGCATCGGCGTCTCCTTCAACAACGCCGAGCTGACCCAGGTGCTCGGCTACGCGGCGCTCGTGGTGATCCTCGCCGAGGGCGGCCTCAAGACCAGCTGGCGCGAGGTCAGACCCGTGATGCCGGCCGCCACCGTGCTCGCCACCGTCGGCGTCGGGGTCAGCGTGTTCGTCACCGCGGCCGGCGCGCACTGGCTGGTCGGCCTGGACTGGCGGACCTCGATGCTGCTCGGCGCGATCGTCTCCTCCACCGACGCCGCCGCCGTCTTCTCCGTCCTGCGCATGGTCCCGCTGCCGCACCGGCTCACCGGCCTGCTGGAGGCCGAGTCCGGCTTCAACGACGCGCCCGTGGTCATCCTGGTCGTCGCCTTCGCCACCACCGGCGAGCTGGACTCCTGGTACGTCCTGGTCGGCACGATCATCGCCGAGCTGGCGATCGGCGCGGCGGTCGGCTTCGCGGTCGGCAAGCTCGGCGCGTACGGGATCAAGCACGTCGCGCTGCCCTCCTCCGGCCTGTACCCGATCGCGGTGATGGCGCTGACCGTGCTCGCCTACGCGGGCGGCGCGCTGCTGCACGGCTCCGGCTTCCTCGCCGTCTACATCTGCGCGGTGATCCTCGGCAACGCCAAGCTGCCGCACGGCCCGGCCGTCCGGGGCTTCGCCGACGGCCTGGCCTGGATCGGGCAGATCGGCATGTTCGTGCTGCTCGGCCTGCTCTGCACGCCCGAGACCATGGGCTCCGCGGTGGTCCCCGCGCTGGTGATCGGCGGCGTGCTGGTCTTCCTGGCCCGGCCGCTGTCCGTGGTGCTGACGCTGACACCGTTCAAGGTTCCGGGCCGGGAGCAGGCGCTGCTCAGCTGGGCCGGGCTGCGCGGGGCGGTGCCCATCGTGCTGGCGACCATCCCGCTGGTGTCGGGCGCGCCGAAGGCCCAGGACGTCTTCAACATCGTCTTCATCCTGGTCGTCGTCTTCACCCTGCTCCAGGGCCCGACCCTGCCCTGGGTGGCCAAGCAGCTGCGGATCGGCGAGGGCTCGATGGGCCAGGACCTGGACATCGAGTCCGCCCCGCTGGAGAAGCTGCACGGGCACCTGCTGTCGGTCGCGCTCTCCCCCGGCTCCCGGATGTCCGGCGTGGAGGTCAGCGAGCTGCGGCTGCCCAAGGGGGCCGCCGTCACCCTGGTGGTGCGGGAGGGCAGCTCCTTCGTGCCGGACAAGGCGACGGTGCTGCGCGGCGGGGACGAGCTGCTGGTGGTCACCACCGACGAGGTCGGCGAGGCGGCCGAACGGCGGCTGCGGGCCGTGGACAAGGGCGGCAAGCTCGCGGGGTGGCTGAACGGGCGGTGAGACCCGCCGTCGGGCGCTGAGCCGGGAAGGTGGGCGGCGGGTGGCGACCGCAAGGCCGGAAGACCGGAAGGCCTCACCAGCTGTTCACCTTCGATGGGCAGGACAATTTTGGACGGGCCTTGTAGTCTGGGGATTCGCGCGACATCTACGCGCGTATATGTATGATGGTCAGATCACACCCAGCATCTGCCTGAAGCAGAGTTGGCGCGACCGTTCGGCGGCCGCGGTCCGGACCTCGGCCACCACGCCGGGCCGGCCCGGTATCTACCCCGGTCGACGCGCGAGAGGACGACTCTCGGCGCCGTCGGGGCCACCCCATGCCCTGCCGCGCTACCAGGCAGCAGGAAGGACCGACCGTGACGGCCCGCCGAACGGTCGACGACCCCGCGGACACCGCGACCCCGCGTGACACCGCCAACGCCACCCCTGCCGACGGCACCGCCGATGCCGCCGGCGCCCCCGCCCCCGTGCGGGTCGGGTACGGCGCGCTGCTGCGCACGCCCGGCGCCTGGACGTTCCTGGCACCGGCGTTCCTCGCGCGGCTGCCGTACGCGATGCTCAGCATGGGCATCCTGCTGCTCGTCAAGGACACCCACGGCTCGTACGGCACCGCGAGCACCGTCGCGGCCGTCGCCGCCGTCGCCCAGGCCCTGATCGGCCCGCAGACCGGCCGGCTCGCCGACCGGTACGGCCAGACCGCCGTCCTCGTCCCGACCGTCGTGGTGCACGCGGCCTCGGTCGGCGCGCTGATCGCGCTGGCGCTCGGCCACGCACCGGCCTGGAGCCTGTTCCTGGCCGCCGTCCCGGCCGGCGCGAGCGTTCCGCAGATCGGCGCCATGGTCCGGTCCCGCTGGATCGCCGAGTTCACCGCGGACGGCGCGTCCGCCTCGTCCGCGGCCAAGGTGGGCACCGCGTTCGCCTTCGAGTCCGTGACGGACGAGTTCACCTTCGTGATCGGCCCGATCCTGGCCACCGCCGTCGCCACCACGGTCAGCCCCTCGGCCGGGCTGATCGCCGAGGCCACGCTGACCCTCGTCGGCGGCCTGGCCTTCGCCGCCCAGCGGCGCACCGCGCCCGCCCGGGCGGTGCCCCAGCCCGGCGTGCGGCGCGCCTCCGCGCTCGCCTCCCCCGGCGTCCGGCTGCTGGCCGGGGCCTTCCTCGGGGTGGGCGCCGTGTTCGGCGGCATGCAGGTCTCGGTGAACGCCTTCGCCGACTCGGTCGGGCAGCACGCCGCCGCCGGCACCGTGTACGGGATCTTCGCCGGCGGCTCGATGGTGGCCGGCGTGCTGTACGGCGTGATCGCCTGGCGGCGGGCCGTGCAGCAGCGGATGATCATGAGCTACGCCCTGCTCGTGCTGGGCTGCTCGACGCTGTGGGCGATGCCCAACCTGATCGCGCTCGCCGTCGCCGGACTGGTCTGCGGCCTGGCCATCGCGCCGACCCTGATCAGCGGCTACACCCTGGTCGAGACGCTCGTCGCGGACGGCGCCAAGACCGAGGCGTTCACCTGGCTGACCGGCGCCATCGGCCTCGGCCTGGCGGTCGGCCAGATGATCGCCGGGCAGCTGATCGACGGCCACGGGCCGTCCAGCGGGTTCCTGGTGCCGGTGGCCGGCGCCGGCCTGGGCCTGATCGCGCTGGTGTCGCTGCGGCACCTGCTGACCGCGCCGGGCCAGGTGGTCGCGGCCGCACCGGAGCGCGGCGCCGCGCCGCAGTTGGTGGGCGCGGCCAAGGGCTGAGCGGGCACGCGGTGGCGCACCGCGCGAAGCCGTGGGCGGCGCGCGGTGGGGGCGGCGCGGAGCCGCGGTGGAAGAGCGTGCGCGGCTCGGCCACGGCTCATCTCACATCGGAGTCGCTGGACTGATCCAGCGGAATGCCGCATCATTGACCATCGTTAGCACTCATCAGGCGAGAGTGCCAGGAGGAAGACAAGTGCCCACGTACCAGTACCAGTGCACCGAGTGCGGCAACGGCCTGGAGGCGGTGCAGAAGTTCACCGACGAGGCGCTGACCACGTGCCCCGACTGCCAGGGACGGCTCCGCAAGGTCTTCTCGGCCGTGGGCGTCGTGTTCAAGGGCTCGGGCTTCTACCGCACCGACAGCCGTTCGTCCTCCAGCAGCACGGTGGGCGCAGGCTCCTCCGGTAGCTCCTCGGCGTCGTCGTCCGGCTCGACCCCGGCGTCGTCCTCGACGTCATCGACGTCCTCGTCCTCCGGTTCTTCGAGCTCTTCCAGCTCCTCCAGCCCGGCTCCGGCCGCGAGCTGACCTCGGCGCCGGACGCCCAGCGCATCGACAAGGCCCGCCACCCCGCGTTCTTCGCGGGGCGGCGGGCCTTCGTCGTCCCGGTTCGCCGTCACCACTCGTCGCCCCGGTTCGTCATCCCGGGCGGGCCGGATGCACTCGTGCGGGTGTACGAATTCGTCCACAGGGCCCGAGTTGTCCACAGGCTGCGGATAAGGGCTTTCCGGGGCGGCACGCGGCGCACATCGTAGGGGTCGCCGGAGAACGACCGGTCCGCACAGGAGCGGCCCCCACGACCTCGGTGGTGACCATGACGACCATGAGCCTCTCCGTACCGCTGCCCGCACCCGCCGTACCGCCCCGGCGGGAGGTACCGCGCTTCCCGCCGATCCGGCGCGGGGCCGGCGGGTGGCACCGCTGGCGGCACGCCGTACGGCACCGGGCCGGGGTGCCCGCGCTGGTGCTGCTCGCGGTGGCCGCGGCGCTCGCGGTCGGGCCCGCGCGGGCCGGGCTGCCGGCGCCGCCGGGCGGCCCGGTGGGCCGGACGGGTTGTCAATCCGGCCCAACGGAAGATCACCCGTAACCGGGCAACGACTTCGTCGTTCACGGCGGCATGAAAGGCTTCAAGCAATTCCTGCTGCGTGGAAACGTCGTCGAATTCGCCGTCGCCGTCGTCATCGGCGCGGCCTTCACCAACATCGTCAACGCCTTCGTCAAGGGCGTCATCAATCCGATCGTCGGCGTCTTCGGAACGAAGGACCTGGCGTCCTACAGTTCCTGCCTCAAGGGCCCCTGCGAGCTGAACGCCACCGGCGAGGTCACGTCCGGGATCCTCATCCTGTGGGGATCGGTGCTCAGCGCCCTGCTGCAGTTCCTGATCACGGCGGCCGTCGTCTACTTCGTCCTGATCGTGCCCATGAACAGGCTGGCCGCCAGGCGGAAGAGCACCGCCGAGACGGCGGCGGAGGCCGAGGCCAAGGAGGTCCAACTGCTCACCGAGATCCGCGACGCGCTGATCGCCCCGCAGCGCTGAGCACCGCTCCTCAGTCCCCGTGGTGCGGCGGGCGCTGGCTCAGGTACCAGTCCAGCCCCCGCCCACCGCTCTCCCCCGCCCCGGGGCGCTCACCCCAGCCGGTGTCGGTGTCGTCCCGGGACTGCTGGTCCAGCGGGTCCCGGAAGACCAGCCGGGCCTTCGGCGCCGCCGGCCGCTCCTCCCGCCCCTGCTGCTCACCCTGTCCCTGCCCCTGCCCCTGCTCCGGCTCCCGCGCCTGCCCCTGCTCGCTCACCCTGCTCACTTCCGCTTCCCGTCGACTGCCGTCCGGATCGTCCCGTCCCTCCAGCCTAAGAGCCCCGCGACACACCCCGGGCCCTGGTGCGGAGCGCTCCGCACCAGGGCCCGGGGCGGGATGGAGCCGCAGGCAGTTGGCTCGGGTTCTCAGGCGGCCTCGAAGCCCGCGTGGTCGGCGATCTTCTTCAGCTCGGCCAGCGCGTGCTTCTCGATCTGGCGGATCCGCTCGCGGGTGAGGCCGTGCTGCTTGCCCACCTCGGTGAGGGTGCGCTCGCGGCCGTCCTCCATCCCGTAGCGGGAGCGGATGATCGAGGCCGTGCGGTCGTCCAGCCGCCCGATCAGGCCGTCCAGCTCCTCGCGGCGGAGCATCACCATCACGGCGTCCTCGGGGGACGTCGCCCCGGTGTCCTCGACCAGGTCGCCGAACTGGGTCTCGCCCTCGTCGTCGACCGCCATGTTGAGGCTGACCGGGTCGCGGGCCCAGTCCAGCACGTCCTTGATCCGGGCCTCGGTGGTGTCCAGCTCGGCCGCGATCTCGGCCGGCTCGGCCTCGCGGCCCAGCTCCTTGGACTTCTCCCGCTGCACCCGCCGGATCCGCCCCAGCTCCTCGACCAGGTGCACGGGCAGCCGGATGGTGCGGGACTGGTCGGCGATCGACCGGGTGATCGCCTGCCGGATCCACCAGGTGGCGTAGGTGGAGAACTTGAAGCCCTTGGCGTAGTCGAACTTCTCGACGGCGCGCACCAGGCCGGCGTTGCCCTCCTGGATGAGGTCCAGCAGCGGAAGGCCACTGCGCGGGTACCGGCGGGCGACCGCCACCACGAGCCGGAGGTTGGAGCGGATGAAGACGTCCTTGGCGCGCTCGGCGTCCTCGGCTATCGCCTCCAGTTCCTCGCGCTTCACGCCCTCGGGGAACACGCCCTCCTCCAGCAGGTGCTGGGCGTACACGCCGGCCTCGATCCGCAGTGAGAGCTCGACCTCCTCGGCGGCATCGAGCAGGGGTGTCCTGGCGATCTCGTCGAGGTACATACCGACCAGGTCGCGGTCGGCCTCAAGGTTGGTCGGGCGGGCCGCGCGAGTCCGGTCGGCCCTGTCGCGAACGACGGCACGGGTGGCCATGCTTGCTCCCTTTGCTGGAATTGCCGAGGTCTGCCTGCCTGCCCCCCGAGAGGGCAAGAAGTGCGGGCCCCGCCGGGGCTCACACGTAACGATCCAACGAACAGAATCCGGACAACATTCCCAAGTCACTCAGATTCTTCCCCGCGATGCAGTACCCTGCTGGTTTTCACCCCGGCCATGGACACCGGGCGACCGGACGAACACCTACGGTGTCGTTTCCACTACCGCTTCCGAACGCTTCCGTCACGCCCCGCACACGCGCCCGCCGCCCCACCGGCCGCCATACAGGGTGAAACCCCCGAACGGGCACGCGCGTTCCCGCGCGCCCCCGCCTTCCACCGGCGCCCGCTCCCCGGCGCACGCAGGTTCTCCCCACAAACGATGCCGAATCGCTATCACCCGTGGTCCTGATCGCCCCGGGACACTGGGAAGGTGTCAGCCATGCACCTGACCAACAGCTCGACCGCCGTCACTGCGCGTCACCGCCGCCTCTTGCGGGATTCGGCGCTCGCGGTGGTCTGTGCCGCGCTGTTCGGCCTCCTGGCCGCCCTGGTGACCCGACACTGGCATCCGCTGGAACAGCTCGACCAGAGCTGGATCGGCGAACTGCACACCTTCGCCCGGCGGCACCGGATCTGGACCGCCTCGGTGCAGACGCTCTCCGACATCGGCGGCACGGTCACGATGCGCACCCTGCTCGGCATCGCGGCCGTCTGGCTGTGGCTGATCGGCGCCCGGGTCCTGGCCGGCTGGGTGGCCGCCCAGACCCTGGTCGGCTGGGGCGGCCAGTGGGCGCTGAAGCTGGCCGTCGACCGCCAACGGCCCTCCTTCGCCGACCCGGTCTCGCACGCCGGCGGCCCGGCCTTCCCCTCCGGGCACGCCATGGCCTCGGCGATCACCTGCGCGGTGCTGGTCGGCCTGGTCTGGTACCGGGTCCGCCGACGCGGGCGGATCGCCGCCTGCGCGGTGGCGGCGGCGACGGTGCTGACCATCGGCTGGACCAGGATCGCCCTCGGGGTCCACTGGCCGAGCGACGTGGTCGCCGGCTGGCTGGCCGCCGGATTCGTGCTGGGCGCCGTGACGGCCGTCGTCGAACTCTGGCGACCGGGCGCGCTCGCCCGCGACGTACGGCGGGTCAACTGGCGTACCCGGCCGAGGGTCCAGCGGATCACCGTGCCGTCGGTCCGGTCGCCGCGCGGCACCGACCCGCTGGGCGACGCCGCCACCGACCACCCGGACGGGGCCGTCCACTGAGGCCGTCGGCATCCACGCGCGGCCGTCCGAGGCCGTCCGGGGCTGCCCGAAGCCGTCCGCTAGCGTGACGGCCATGTCTCCCGACCCGGTCCCCACCGCCGCCGTCCGTCACCCCGAGCGCCCGCTGCGGATCGCCACCGTCCAGGCCCAGGCCGTGGCCGGCGACATACCCGCCAACGCCGCCCAGGCCGCCGAGTTGATCCGCGAGGCCGCCGCGGCCGGCGCCCGCCTGGTGCTGTTCGCCGAGAAGTTCCTCTCCGGCTACGAGCCCGAGCTGATCCGCACCGACCCGCTCAAGTGCGCCGTCCAGCCCGGCGATCCGCGCCTCGCGCCGATCGCCGAGGCCTGCCGCGAGACCGGCACCGCCGCGATCGTCGGCGCCGCCGCGCAGATGGGCGACGAGCTGCGGGTCTCCGCCTTCGTCCTCGGCCCGGACGGCGGCCTCGTCACCCGCTACGACAAGCAGCACCTGTTCAAGACCGAACGCGACTACTACCGCCCCGGGGCGGCTGGTTGCACCCTGGAGCTGGACGGCTGGCGGCTCGGCCTCGGCGTCTGCTACGACTCGGGCTTCCCCGAGCACGCCCGCGCCGCCGCACTCGACGGCTGCCACGCCTACCTGGTCGGCGCGCTGTTCAGCGTCGGCCACGGCCACCACGAGTCCCGCACCTGGTTCCCCGCCCGCGCGCTCGACAACACCCTCTACACGGTGCTCGCCAACCACATCGGCCACACCGGCGGTTGGCACACCTGCGGCGGCAGCGCGGTGTGGGCCCCGGACGGCCGGCTGCTCGCCGAGGCCGGCGAGGACCGGCGCGAACTGGTGGTCGTCGACCTCGACCCGGCCGTCCTGCGCGCCGCCCGGGAGACCGAGACCATGCTCGCCGACCTGGCCGTCGCCGGCGCCCGCCCGGCCGCCCCGCGCGCCCTCTTCACCCTGGCCTGAGCCGGTCGACCTCCGTGCCCGGCCGCTCCGGGCAGGCGGGGTGGCCCGGCCGCTCCGAGCCGGGTGCGCTGGCCGGTCAGGCGGTCCGCATCGCGTCCACCACGGTCATCCGGCCGACCCGACGGGCTGGCAGGACGGCGGCGGCGAGCCCGGTCAGGACGGTCAGCCCGAGCGCGGCCAGCACCAGCACCACCGGCGGGCCGCCGACCGTCCCCACCGTGGAGGTGAGCGAACGCGCGGCCGCCCAGCCGTAGCCGACGCCCAGTCCGGTGCCGACCAACGCCCCGGCCAGCGACAGCAGCACCGCCTCCAGGGTGAGCATCCGGCGCAGCTGCCGCCGGGACATCCCGATGGCGCGCAGCATGCCGATCTCGCGGGCGCGTTCGCTGACGCTGAGCATCAGGGTGGCCGCGACGCCGAGCCCGGCGATGGCGACCGAGAAGGACAGCAGGGCCATGCTGACGGTCGTCATCCGGTCCAGCAGCAGCCGCAGCGTCTCCACCTGCGCGCCGGTGTCGGTGACGGCCACCTCCGGGTGGTCGGCGAGCGCCCGGTCCAGCGCCCGGCGGGCGGTCGACCGGTCCTCGCCCGCGCCCGGGCTGATCCAGACCGTGGTGACGGCCGCGCCGGGGGCGAGCCGGTCCAGGGTCGCGGGGGTCACCAGCAGCGTCGCACCGGTCTGCAGGGTGAACGGCAGGCTGCTGCGTCCGGGTTCGACCCGCAGGTCGGTGCCGGGCCCGCCCGCCGGACCCCCGACCCGGCGCACCCCGCCGCCGCCGAGACCGCTCAGCGCGGCGCCGTCGGCGAGCGCCCCGGCCTGGTCGACGCCGTCCGCCGAGGGGTTGAGCCGGGCCAGGTCGGCGGCCGCGACCAGGGTGGGCCGGCCGTCGAGTTCGACGGTGGCCGAGCGGACCGGCGTGACGGCGAGCCCGCGCTGCGCACCGAGCGCGGTGACCGCCCCGGCGGGCAGCGCGCCGCCCCCGGTGACGACCGCCGAGAAGACCCCGGGTTGGCGCGCGGACACCGCCGGCACCAGGGAGTTGGAGGTGATCTCCAGCGCGGTGACCGCGCCGACCATCACGGTCACGCCGAGCAGCAGCGCCGAGCCGGTCGCCCCGGTGCGGCCCGGGTTGAGCCGCAGCTGCTGGGTGGCGAGCCGCCCGGCCGTCCCACCGAGCCGCCGGGCCGGGCCGCCCAGCGCGCCGACGACGGCGGGCAGCAGCCGGTCGGCGAGCCGCAGCACGCCGAAGAAGCTGACGATCGCGCCGACGGTGACCGCGAGCAGCGACAGCGGCGGCGGGGCCACCGCGCCGGCCACCAGCAGCGCCGTCCCCGCGCACAGCAGCACCGCCGTCCACACCGCCGCCCGGGCCTTGGCCGCCCCGCCGACCGGCCCGTGCGTGCCGCCGAGCGCGGCCACCGGCGGCACCGCCGCCGCGGCCTTCGCCGGGCCGCGGACGGCCAGCAGGGTGAGCAGCACGCCGAACAGCCCGGCCAGCGCGCAGGTCAGCGGGGCCGGCGCCAGCGAGAGGTGCACCGGGCCGAGGTCGAGCGTGCCGACGACCACCGTCCCCGCCGCGCACAGGCCGACCCCCAGCAGCACGCCCGCCGCCGAGGCTCCCGTCCCGAGCAGCAGCCCCTGGCGGCGGATCAGCCGGCGCAGCTGCCGCCGGTCGGCGCCCACGCAGCGCAGCAGGGCGAGTTGGCGGGTCCGCTGGGCCAGCACCACCGTGAAGGTGTTGCCGACCACCATCCGCGCCACCGCGAGCGCGATCAGCACGAAGGAGAGCGCGGCGATCAGCACCACCCCGTAGAGGGTCCGGCTCTGCCGGGTCGCCTCGGTGACGGAGGCGTCTCGGGTGCGCACCTCGACGCCGTCGCCGAGGACGGCGCGCAGCGCCTCGACGGTCCGGGCCCGCGAGGCGTCCGGCCGGACCCGGACGTCCAGCTGGGCGGTGGTGACGTCGGTCGCGTACTGGGCGACCGCACCGGCCGGGACGCCGACGATCGGGCGCCCGGCGAGGCTGGGCGCGCCCCGGCCGTCCAGGACGCCCGCCAGCCGGGCGGTGGCGGCGGAGCCGTCGGCCCGGGCCAGCCGCACCTCGGCCCCGGGGGCGGCGTCGAGCCGGTGCGCGGTGTCGGCGTCGAGCAGCACCTCGCCGGGCCCGGCCGGCCAGTGGCCGCCGGTGAGCAACTGCCAGCGCAGCGCCGGGTCGTCGGCGACCGCGCTGACCGCGGCGGTCTGGTCGAGCGGGCGCCCGTCGGCCGTCAGCACCGATCCCTTGCCGACCAGTCGCGGCGCCACCCCGGCCACCCCGGCCATCCGCCGGGCCCGCTCGGCGGCGGCGTCCAGCCCACCGCCGGCGGCGGTCCTGGTCACCTGCACGTCGCCGGGCCCGACCTCGGCGGCTGCGGTCTGGCTGAAGGAGTCCACCAGCGCCCCGCTGCCGCTGACCGAGGCGATCAGGAAGGCCACCCCCAGCGCGATCGCGGCCCCGCTCAGGAGCAGCTGCCGCAGTTGCCCGCGCAGCTCGGCCACGGTGTATCGGTACGTCGTCATCGCTCCCCGGCTCGTCCGCCCTGACCAGGCACGACGCACTGGCAGGGGCCTCACCGAGCCTAGGGTCCGCACCCGCCCCGGCCCGTCAGCACGAAGTCTCCTCGATGATCACTCCGAGGACGGACGGCCGACCGCGCCCCCTCCTCCCCGAGAGGTACGCCGCCCCCGACCCGGCCCGGCCCCGGAAACGCCGTAGGCCCCCCGCCCTGGTGGGCGGGGGGCCTACGGCGACACACGCGTCTCTGGTGCCCCAGGCAGGATTCGAACCTGCGACACCGGCTTTAGGAGAGCCGTGCTCTATCCCCTGAGCTACTGAGGCGAGGATCCGCCGGGGAGCGACTGCATCCCGTAAGCGGATCCGGGGGCGGCCGGCCCGAGGGCAAGCCGCTACCGGCTCAGTGTAGCGGGTCGGGCGGCGCCCGGGCGGCGGCTTCGCGATCTTGCCGAGAACGGGGCCGGACGTGCCGCCCTCCGGGCTCCGACGGGGCGTCGGGGCGGGCGGTGACGGCTGCCCGCCGGGCCGGGGGCGGTGCTCAGCTGCGGGAAACGACCATCTGGGCGCTGCCGTCCGGCAGGCCGGCGACGGCGACCTTCTGCCCGCCGAAGGAGGTGCTCCACCAGCCCTGCCAACTGCCCGAGGCGTAGCGGGCGTTGTGGTAGACGACGCCGTCGTTGCCCACGGCGATCAGCTGGGCGTCGCCGTTCGGCATGCCGGTGATCGCGAAGCTCCCGGACTGGAAGCTCGCCGCGCCGGCGTATCCGTCGACCACGTTCCAGTCCTGCCAGGAGCCGCTCGCGTAGCGGGCGCTGTGGTAGATCTTCCCGTCGCTGCCGGTCGCCAGCAGCTGGGTGTCGCCGTTCGGCATTCCGGCGATCGCGACGTCCTTCGCCTGGAAGGTCGCGGCGCCGACGCCCGCGACGGCGTTCCAGCCCTGCCAGGCGCCGTTCGCGGAACGGACGTTGTGGTAGACGTTGCCGTCGTTGCCGGTGATCAGCACCTGCATGCTGCCGTCCGGCAGTCCTGCGGCCGCGATCTTCTGCGCGCCCCAGTCTCCGATCGGCAGCCAGCCCTGCCAGGCGCCCGAGGCGTAGCGGGCGTTGTGGTAGATCTTCCCGTCCTTGCCGATCGCCATCACCTGGGTGTCGCCGTTCGGCATTCCGGCGATCGCCTCGGCCCGGGCCGCGAACCGCGCCGACCCGGCGTAGCCGTCCAGCGGCGCCCAGCCCGTCCAGGATCCGTTCGGGTAGCGCGCCGTGTGGTACAGGTTGCCGTCGGCACCGGTGGCCAGCGTCTGGGTCGAGCCGTCCGGGGTCGCCGCGATGGCGTCCTGCGAGCCGTTGAAGAAGGCCGAGCCGGCGTAGCCGTCCAGCGGGCTGAAGGACGTCCAGTTGCCGTCCACCAGGCGCGTGGCGTGGAAGAGGTCGCCGGCCTTGCTCACCGGCGCGGTCGGCGACGGGTACGGGTTGGCGTGGTCGGTGCTCAGACCGCCGTTGCACTTCGCCGCCCAGGCCCCGGCGCCCTGGCCGGCCAGAATCCGCTCCGCCGTCAGGATCTGCTGCTGCTTGGTGGCCTGGTGGGGCATCGGCGCGTACTGGGTGCCGCCGTACGCCTCCCAGGTGCTCTTCGTGATCTGCAGGCCCCCGTAGTACGGCCAGCCGGCCTTGTAGTAGCTCCAGTCGCCGCTGCTCTCGCACTGCGCCACCCGGTCCCAGGTGGCCACCGAGGCCGCCTGGGCCGAGCCGGCGGCCACCGTGGACAGGCTCAGGGCGGCGAGGGCGGTGAACGTGAGGAGGGCTGCGCGGGGTCGGCGGGAGGCGCGGGACATCGTGACCTCTTCTCGGAGGGGCGGTACGGCTCGCGCGGGTCGGAGCCGGGGGCGAGCGGCGAGACGGCAGGAGAGCGGCGGCGAGGGGGCCGGCCCACCGCGGCGGGGCGGCGGTGGGCCGGCGGGTGGAACCGGCGGGCGGGGACGGTCAGTTGTAGGTGCCGCCGATGGAGACGGCGTAGTGGTTGCCGCTCACGCCGTTCAGCTGGATCGGGGCCGCCGGGTCCCAGCTGCCGGAGCCGTCGCGGATGGTGTGCATGATCCGGTCGTCGTTGGTGATGAAGACGGCCTGGAACTCGCCGTCGATGTTGGCGGCGCTGACCCGGTTGGCGGTGAACGAGCCGATCACGGGGGCGAGCTCGGCGAACGGCTGCCACGTGCCGTTGCCGTAGCGGGCGCCGTGGAACTGCTGGCCGTTGTTGTTCACCACGACGATCTGCGCGTCGGATCCGGTGCCGGCGACCGCCACGTCCTGGGCGGGGCCGACGTTCCCGGCGGCGTCGTAGACGTTGCCCCAGGCCGACCAGGAGCCGCTGACGGCGCGGATGGCGTGGTAGACCGTGCCGCCCGAGACCGTCACGACCTGGAGTTCGCCGTTGACGCTCGCGGCCGAGGCGCTGGTCACGGCGCCGCCCGCCGGGGTGATGTCGCCGAACGGCAGCCAGGTGCCGTTCGCGAGCCGGGCGGTGTGGAAGAGCTTGCCGTCGGCTACGGCGACGACGTGCAGGTCGCCGCCGATCGAGACCGCGGAGACCTTGGTGACGTTGCCCAGCCTGTTGGTCTGCGGGCCGATGTCGGTGAAGCGGTCCCAGCTGCCGCCGGAGCGACGGATGGTGTGGTAGATGTTCCCGTCGCCGCCGACGGCGAGCAGGTGGGTGTCGCCGTTGATGCCGGCGTCCGCGATGGACTGGACGCCGCCGATGTCGCCCGCGACGCTCTCCACGTTCCCGAAGCCGGTCCAGCTCCCGTTGGAGGAACGGGTGGTGTGGAAGACGTTGCCGCCACCGTTCACCACGACCTGGGCGCCCCAGCCCACGGCCCCCTGCTTCGGCGGCAGCGGGGTGCTGTCGACGGTCTTGTCGTAGCGGAAGGGCTTGAAGCCGCCGCTGATCAGGGAGCTGCGCGAGTAGTTGATCTTGCGGGCGGTCAGGCCCGGCCGCGGCTCCTCGTAGACCACGGCGGTGTTGTGGCTGCCGTCGGTCCAGCCGGCGAACAGCACGACGTGCGTGCTGATGTTGTCGATCATGTCGCCGGGCTGCAGGTCGTCGAGGCTGCCGAGCTGGGTGGAGATGTCGTCGAGGGTGGAGGTGACCCGGCTGGAGCCGAGGTGCCAGGCCATCGAGACCAGGCCGGAGCAGTCCTGCCGGTAGGAGCCGTTGCTGTCGCTGTGCCAGAGGCTCTGGCTGTACGGCACCGCCTGGTCGACCCAGTTCTGGGCCCGGGCGATGATCTCGGAGCGGCTGATCGGGCCGTTGACGGACGAGGTGCCGACGGCCTGCGCCGGTGCGGTCAGCGACACGGTGGAGACGACCGCGCCGAGCGCGAGGGCCCCGGCGAGGGCGACGTTGGCGAGCTTCGAACGGTTGGCGGACATGGCGGACCTCCGGACGTGGTGGACGGGGTTGGCGGCTGGGCCCGGCTTCGAGGTGCTCGGGGCCCGACGGTGACGGGCGGCTCACGCGGCGCGCGGATTCCGGTCGGCTGCCCTGCGGGAGCAGCCGGCCTGGCGGCGGTTCGACGCGCTGGTTCGACGCGCTGGTGCGGGGCGCTGCGGGGTGCGGCGCTCGGCGAGGCCGGGGTACGGCGCTCGGATCGGCCTGCCTCGGGAGCGGGCCCGGCGGGACGGCCGCCCCGCAGGAGCAGCCGGTCGATGGGGCCCGGCGGGGCCGGGGCGAGGTGGTGGGGCCGTCAGCCCCGGACAGGCGCTAAGAAGCAGCCGCGGCGGCGGCCCGGCCTGCGACGGCGAGGGTGGCGACCGCGGTGGCCTCGGTCATGACGGTGCGGAGCATGACGGTGTCCTCTCCTGCTGCGACGTGAGGGTGGGATCCGGTGGCCGCGTCCCGCGGTGACGCGCTCTCCGGTGCCGCCCTGAGCGGTGCTCCCTGGCGGCGATCACCAGCTTCGTCGCCGCTCAGCGGCGGTGGAAGGGACTTCGGCTGGACGGAAGTGGCCCTGGACCGTTCCGGCCAGGAGCGGTCGGCGTCCGCGCCGGGGCCTGGTCGGGACCGCGCCTGGCCGGGTCGGGACCGCGCCTGGCCGGGTCGGGACCGGGTGGGGGTGCGGGTGCCGACGAGGGGTCAGAGCGGGTCAAGTAGCCTGCCGGAAAAGTGTTCGACCGCCTTGCCGCGCCGTGCGAAGGAGACGAAGGACCCGATGAGACCTGCTGGGCACCCGGTGGTGCGACTGCTGGGGCAGGTGTGGGTGTGGCCCGCGGTGGTGATGCTGGCGGTGGGCGGGTACCGGCTGGGGACGCCGGAGCTGTGGCGGGACGAGATGGCGACCTGGACGGTGGCCACCCGGTCGTTGGGCGACCTGCTCCGGCTGCTCCAGCACGTGGACGCCAGCAACGGGGCGTACTACCTGCTGATGCACGGCTGGACGACGGTGTTCGGCGACTCCGTGGTGGCGCTGCGAATACCCTCCGTGCTGGCGATGGCGGGGGCGGCCGCGTTCGTGGCGCTGACCGCCGAGCGGCTGTTCGGCAACCGGGTGGCGGCGGTCGGCGCGGGGCTGCTGTTCGCGGTGCCGCCGGAGGTGTCGCGGTACGCGCAGGAGGCGCGCGCGTACGCGTTGGTGACCTTCGCGATCGCGGCGGCCACCTGGTTCCTGGTGCGGGCGCTGGAGCGGCCGACGTGGCGGCGGTGGGCGCCGTACTGCGCGGCGATGGCGGTGGCCGGCGCCGGGCACCTGATCTCGTTCAGCACGGTGGCCGGGCAGGTGGCGCTGGTGCTGCTGCACCTGTGGCGCACGCGCGGGGCGGCGGAGCGGCGGCTGCTGTGGCAGTACCCGGTGGCGGTGGGGGTGGCGGCGGTGCCGGTGCTGCCGGTGGTGCTGCTCGGCAGCCGGCAGTCGGACCGGCAGCTGGGCTGGATCGAGACGCCGAACCTCGGGGGCCTGGTGCACTTCGGCCAGCACCTGTTCGGCTCGCACACGGTGTTCTACGCCTTCGTGCTGCTGGCGCTGCCGGCGCTGCTGCTGCCGGGCCGGCGGGTGCAGGCCGGGCAGGCGCTGCTGCTCGCGGAGCTGCCGGTGATGGGCGTGTGGGTGGTGTCGCAGGGCGGCACCTCGTACTTCATCGAGCGGTACATGCTGTTCACGGTGCCCGCGTGGGCGGTGCTGGCCGGGGGCGGGGTCGGCGCGGTGTACGGCGTCGCGGCGGCCTGGGCGAAACGTTTCCGCGCTCCGGGACCGGCCAGGGCGGCGGTGGGACTGCTGGCGCTGGGACTGCTCGCCGCCCCGGCCGTGGCGGCGCTGCCGAAGCAGCCCGCGGTGCGCTACGTGGGCTCGCACAACGGGTCGGAGGAGCCGTTCCGGGCGGCGGCCGGGGTGATCGCCGCGGGCTACCGGTCCGGGGACGGGATGGCGGCCCCCCTGGGCAACCAGGCCTGGGCGATGGTGTGGCCGGGCGTCAGCTACTACCTGCCGTCGGACGTCCACCCGTACCCGGTGTTCGTCGCGCAGAGCGCCGACGACGCGGAGGACCTGTCGCCGACGCCGTGCCCGCAGCCGGAGGCCTGTCTGGGGCAGGCGGCGCGGATCTGGCTGCTGGTCCTCGGGGACACCGAGGACCCGCTGACCACCATGCCGGAGGACCAGGCGCAGGCTCTCCGTACGCAGTACGGCGCGCCCGACCAGGTCACGCCGCTCGGCGGGTTCACGGTCGCGCTGCTCGACCGCGACAACTGACGGGACGAACCCGGAGCACGCGACAACTGACGAGCGAGACCCGGAGCACGCGGAAACACGACGGAGGGGGAGCCGGGCGAACCGGCTCCCCCTCCGTCGTCGCGGTGTCAGAGCGTGCGGGTCAGCCGGGACTGGATGGACGGCGGGTTCAGGTCGGACTGGAGGGCCACCGGGACCTCCGTCTTGTCGTCGCCCGCGCCCACCCGCAGCAGGCCGACCTCCTGGCCGGCCTTCGCGGTGTGGCCGAGCTTGGCCGCGTCCAGGGTGACCGTGCCGGTGATGCCCGGGAAGCCGGCCACCACGAGGTCCTTGGTCGCGACGACCTGGACCTTGCCGCCGAGGCCGTCGTCCACGGTGCCGACGACGTCGCCCTTCTTCACCACGGTCTGGCCGGTCAGGCCGCCCTGCGCGGCCTGGATCTGCTTGCCGCTGACCTTGAGCACGGTCGGCAGGATGCCGTCGCCGGGGTTGGGCGAGGTGGCCTGCTGGCCCAGGGTGACGCCGATGATCAGCCGCTTCACACCGCCGATCTCCTTGTAGGCGGCCCACATCAGGCAGCCGCCGGCCGGGGTGCTGGAGCCGGTCTTGACGCCGATGACCCCGGTCTTCGGGTTGATCAGGTTGTTGGTGTTGGAGATCTTCGCGTTGTTGAAGTTGGTCTCCGGGGTGGAGACGATCTGCCGGAAGATCTCGTCCTGCATGACCTGCTCGGCCAGCTTCAGCTGGTCCTTGGCGGTGGACTTGGTGTCCGCGAGGAAGCCCGCCGGGTCGGCGTAGGTGGTGTTGGTCATGCCGAACTTGGCCGACGTCTCGTTCATCAGCTTGACGAACGCGTCCTCGGAGCCGGAGTGGAAGCGGGCGAGCAGCCGGGCCACGTTGTTGGCCGAGGGCAGCATCAGCAGTTCCAGCGCCTGGTACTCGGTGAGCACCTGGCCCTCGGTGAGGGTGACCCGGGACTCGTCGACGTTGCCGGACTCCTGCGCGGCCTGCTTGTCCACGGTGATCTTCGGGCCGCTCTCCCCCTTCTTCAGCGGGAACTTCTGCAGGATCAGGTAGGCGTTCATCACCTTGGTGACGCTGGCGATCGAGGACGGCGTCTCCTGCCCGGAGCTGCCGAGGCTGCCGACGCCGACCACCTCGGCGGCGGACTGGCCCTTGGTCGGCCAGGCGAGGTCGAGCTGGTCGCCGGCGAAGCTGAAGCTGCCCGCGGCGGACATCCGCACCTTGGCGTCCGGCAGCGGGCGCAGCAGCTGGGCCACCACCGCCGCACCGAGCACCACGGCGAGGAAGGCCGTCCAGATGGTGATCCGCTTGAGCGCGCGGCGCAGCGGCGAGACCGGGCGCGCGTTGAGGGTCGCCAGGACCTCCATCGCCTCGGCGGTGTTCTCCGGCGCGGGCGGCGGCTCCGGGAGGGGCAGCGGCTCGGGCTTCGGCAGCGGCGGGACGGGCGGCACCGGCCGCGGGTCGGGGGTGGGCAGTGGCTCGGGGGCCGGGGCGGGGCCGGGCACGGGGGCGGGAGTCGGCTTCGGCAGCGGCTCCGGACCGGGCTGCGGCTCGGGTTCGGGGAGGGGCTTGGGCGCCGGGTGCGGCTCGGGCACCGGCTCCGGGACGGGGGACGGCTCGGGCTGCGGGGTCGGCGCCGGGGGCTCGGGCACGGTGCCGGACGCGGCGGCCGCGGGGGCCGTGGCGGCGGCGGAGGCGGCGGCCGCGGGGGCCACGGCGGCGGCGGAGGCGCGCGCAGGCGCGGGCTTGGCCGGCTCCTCGGGCTTGGCCGGCCCGGCTGCCGCCTCGTCCGGTTCGTCGCTCTCGGGCGCGGCGGGTGCGGCGGCCTCGGCGGGTGTGGCGGCCTCGGCGGGTGCGGCGGCCCCGGGCGTGTCGCCCTCGGACGCGGCCTTCCCGCCGGCCTCCCTCGCCCCCTTCTCCGTGCCCTTCTCCGTTCCCTTCTCCGCACTCCCCGCCACGGCTCCCGCATCCGCCGCGGCCGTCCGCATGGCGAGACGCGGGTCGGTTCCGGTCGGCCGTCCGGCCGCCTTCTCCTCGCCGTCGGAGGCCGTCACGGCCTCCGCCTCCCCGGCCGCGACGTCGGAACTTCCGTCACCGGCGGGCCTGGTCAGCTCCTCGGGCAGCCGCAGCGCGGTGGTCGCACTGTCCACCGGCAGCTGCAGCATCGTGGTCTTGCTGTCCACATCCCGGACACGGAGCTGTACGGTCGAGCCGCGCTTGGCCCCCGCCGCCGGCGTGTCGCCGGGGCCGGTCTCGGCCTCCCGGCTGCCGTTCGGGTTGCCGTCCGGAGCACCGTCCGGGTCCGGACCCGCACCGCCGGCCGTCCCGGTCCGTTCGCGTTCGCGCTCCTGCGCCCGCTCGCCGTCCCTCAGCACCCTGTCGGGGGACTCGCCCACGTATCCCAGCCTCCTCAACGCCCGGCGGGGCACCGGCAGACCCGATTTCGGGAAGCCGACGCCCCGCCCCGTGTACCTGTACAGTCTCCGCCACCGCCGGCCGATCCGGCCGCGCACACCCCGCCCGACCGGCGCTTATTGCCGTCGCACGGGCGTACTGCGGTCTGTTCACCGGTCAGACGCCGGGCCCGCCGCCCCTGGTTCCCCGCCTCCACCGCAAGGTCACGATTCGGAGGCGTACTCGACAAGCCCGTGTGAGAGGCGTCACCCTGTCTCTCATCCACGCGGGGAGGCTTGGATGGGCAAGAGCCGCAGAACTGTTCCCGAGGAACTCTTGCTGCTCGCTTTGGACCCGACCACGGGTACCACGGCGCAGCCGCAGACCCTCGACCTCGGACTCGCCGGGGCCCAGCTCGTCGAGCTGTCCCTGGCCGGACGGATCGTACCGGAGGGAGACCGGATCGCTGTCGTGCTCGCACGGCCGACCGGCGACCCGACCCTGGACCACGCACTGGAACTGCTGCGCCGACGCGGCAGTCCGGTCCGCGCGGCGCACTGGATCGGCGGGCCCCGGCTGGGGCTGCGGCAGACCTACCTGGCGCACCTGGAGCGCTGCGGCATGGTCACGGCCGTGCCGGGCCAGGTGTGCGGGGTGCTGCCGACGACCCGCTATCAGGCGTCGGACGACTGCACCAACGCCGCGATCAAACAGCGGCTGGACACCGCCATCCGCACCGGCGTGCCGCCGGACCCGCGGACGGCGGCGCTGGCGGCCCTGGCCCATTCCGTGGGCCTGGGCAAGCACCTGTATCCGGGCAACGAGGGCCGGTCCTCGCGGTCGCGGCTGCGCGACCTGATCCGGTACGACCCGCTGGGCGGGATGGTCGCGCACGCCGTGATGGACGTGCAGAACGGCCTGCCGGCGCAGCAGAACCGTTCTGCCCAGGGTTCCGGGACCGGTACCGGCACCGGGCGTTCCGGCGCCCGCGCGGCGGGCCGGGGCTCGGGGCGGGTCGCCGCCTCACGGGTCGGCGTCCGCTGACCGGGACCGCCCGGGCGCGCGGGACACCGCACCGATCGCCGTACGGCCTGCGCGGCACGTGCAGCCCGCACGGCCCGTACGGCCCGTGACGGCGGGCACCATGGGCCCGGCGGGCACCACGGGACCGGCGGGCACCACGGGCACCACGGGCCCGGCGGCACCTCCACCGGCGCGCGCCGCCCCGTTCACGCCGCCCGACGGCGCTGAGCAACGGCGCTGAAGGACCCGACGCACCACCGAAGCAGCACCCGCACCACCAGGAGCACGGAGGGGCGGTCGCCCCGCGACGGAAGTCGCCCGGCGACCGCCCCTCTGCCGTCCCCGAAGGCCCTTTGGGGCCCGTCCGGGGAGCCCGGCGGTCCTGCCCTCGCACGTGCCAATGGCACCTGCGCCGCCGGGGAGCACATCCTTAGCCCGTACCGGTTCGAGCCGCTGAGCCGCATTACCACTTGAGGGCCCTCGCCGTCTCACAGAAGTGCTTTTCCGACGATCTGTTCTACTGCGCTGCTGTGATTCCCTGACGCCGACCTGGCCCAAGGTGACATGCTGCTCCAAGTCAGGGGGGTTGGTCCCAATGTCCGAAGTGTTCCGAGGGCTGCCGTTCCAACGATCACCAGAGGTCCGGCCGGAGGTCGATGTGTCGACGAGCATCAATCCCACCGTGCGCCGTCGGCGCCTGGGCTCGGAGCTGCGCAAACTCCGCGAGGGCCTCGGGATGACGGCGGAGGAGGTGGCGGGCCGGCTGATGGTCTCCCAGTCGAAGATCAGCCGACTGGAGAACGGCCGCCGCAGCATCAGCCAGCGCGACGTGCGCGACCTCTGCGACGTCTATCTCGTGAACGACGAGCAGATGCGCGCCAGCCTCATGGAGATGGCCAAGGAGTCCCGCCAGCGCGGCTGGTGGCACGACTTCAACGACATGCCGACCCCGTACAGCGTCTACATCGGGCTGGAGGCCGAGGCCTCCTCGATCCGCGCGTACGAATCCTCCTTCGTCCCGGGCCTGTTGCAGACCGAGCAGTACGCGCAGGCCGTCGTGGAGGGAACCCAGCCGGACACCGACGCGCTCGCCGTGCAGCGCCGGGTGCAGGTCCGGATGAAGCGCCAGGACCGCATCCAGGGCGAGAACCAGCTCGGCAGCCTGTGGACCGTCATAGACGAGGCGGTGCTGCGCCGCGAGGTCGGCAGCCGCGAGGTGATGGCCGAGCAGCTCAAGCACATGATGGAGCTGAGCCAGCACCCGAACATCACCATCCAGGTGATCCCGTTCTCGGCCGGGGCCCACCCCGGTATGACCGGGACATTCTCCCTGCTGGAGTTCCCCGAGTCAGCCGATTCCACGGTTGTCTACTTCGAAGGGGTGACGAGCGATCTCTACCTGGAGAAGGACGCGGACGTCCGCCGCTATACCGGTCTGTACGACTACCTGCGGGCGGCGGCACTCGGCGTGGCGGAGAGCCGGGCACTGATAGCTGAGATTGAAGAGGGATACCACTGATGAGCACCACCTCCGAGCACGGAACCCGCTGGCGGAAGAGCAGCCACAGCGGCGGCAACGGCGCCTGTGTGGAGATCGCCACGCCGGCCACGGGGGCGGTGGCGGTACGGGACTCCAAGGACCCTCAGGGGCCGCAGCTGCGCTTCTCCGCCGAGGCCTGGACCGCGTTCGCGAGCGCTGCGGCCACCGGGGTGTTCGGCCGCCGCTGACCCTGCGGCGGCGGCCACCGACCCGGCCCCGCGCCCCCGGTGCGAATCCGAGCTCGGCCCGTTTGCCCGTAGCAGTGGCCGTCGCCCTCGCCGGCGGCCGACGCTACGGGCAAACGTCGTTCCCGCCCGAACTTCCCGCCCCATCTGTCCTGTCCGCCCCATCTGTCCTGTCCGCCCCGTCCGTCCTGTCCGCCCCGTCCGCCCCGTTCAGCGCACCACCGGGTACCGCTCGGACCAGGTCAGCCCCTCCGGGGTGCGCGGATCGTGCAGTTCGGTGCCGTGCATCAGCTCCAGCACGAAGTCGTCGGCGAGTTCGAGGATGGCGCCTCGCCCCTCCAGCCCGGCCACCAGCCCCGACGGCAGCGCGGTGTCACCGTGCAGCACCCCGAGCAGGCTCCCGCAGACCGCGCCGGTGGAGTCGCTGTCTCCGGAGTGGTTGACGGCGAGCAGCAGGCCCGAGCGCACGTCGTGCGCGACCAGCGCGCAGTAGACCCCGATCGCCAGCGCCTCCTCGGCGACCCAGCCCTCCCCCAGCGCCTCCACCCGGTCCGCGGACGGCTCGCCGGCCCGGACCGCGTCCAGCGCGGCCCGCAGCGCGGCGGTGGTCTCCTCGTGCGCCTGCCGCTCGGAGAGCAGCGCCAGGGCGAGGTGGACGCCCTCCTCCAGGGTGCCGCCGCGGGCCACGCTCTGGACGATCACCGCGAGCGCGCCCGCCGCGAGGTAGCCGGTGGGGTGGCCGTGGGTGAGCACCGCGCACTCCACCGCGAGTTGGAAGACCAGGCCCGGCTCCCAGCTGGTGAGCAGGCCGAACGGCGCCGCCCGCACCACCGTGCCGCAGGCCTTGGAGTGCGGGTTCTTCGGCCGCTCCACGGTGCCGAGGAACTCGGCGTCGGCCCCGGTCAGGCCGGACAGGCAGCCCTGGCCGGGGGCGCGCTGGGCGTACAGCCACTCCTCGCGGCCGAGCCAGCCGAGGTCGGGGCGGCGCTCGTCGGGGCCCCAGTCGCGCTGGGTGGCGGCCCAGCGCAGGTAGGCCAGGTGCAGGTCGGTGGGCGGATGCCAGCTGCCGGTGTCGCGCCGGATGTGGGCGCGGATCAGGCCGTCGACGGTGAACAGGGTGAGCTGGGTGTCGTCGGTGACGGCGCCGGTGCGCCCGTACGCGGGGACGTAGCCGGTGACGCCCTGCGGGCCGTGCTGGGCCCGGATCTTCTCCAGCGGCTCGAACTCGACGCCGGCGCCGAGCGCGTCGCCGATGGCACCGCCGAGCAGACAGCCCCGCACCCGGCTGCGGAAGTCCTGCTGCTGGGCGCGTGACCACAGTGGCATCACGACGGGGCGCCTTTCCTCGGGGCAGGGGGCTGCGCGACGCACGGCCGCGGCGCGCGCCCTGGCACTGTATTCGAAGACCCGAGCGAATCAAGGGCGTCCCTCGTGCTCCGGTTTCCCGGCCCCGGCCGCCGTACGGGCGGCAGCGGGGCCGGGGGAACCAGCAGGCCGGGACCGGCGGAACCGGGAGGCCGGTGGCGGGATCAGTCCAGGACCGGCAGCAGCTCCGGCAGGTGCCCGTCCGAGGCCAGCGCCGCGGCCCGGCGCTCGGCCGGCACCTCGCCGTACGTGGTGGTGCGCTGGCGGTGCGGGCGGCCCGCCGCCTCGGCGATCGCCTGGAGGTCGCGCACCGACTTGTAACTCCCGTACGCCGAGCCGGCCATCCGCGAGATGGTCTCCTCCATCAGCGTGCCGCCCAGGTCGTTGGCGCCCGAGCGGAGCATCTCGGCGGCGCCCTCCGCGCCCAGCTTGACCCAGCTGGTCTGGATGTTGGGGATGTGCGGGTGCAGCAGCAGCCGGGCCATCGCGACCACCGCGCGGTTGTCCCGGGCGGTCGGGCCGGGCCGGGCGATGCCGGCCAGGTAGACCGGCGCGTTGGTGTGGATGAACGGCAGGGTCACGAACTCGGTGAAGCCGCCCGTGCCGTTGGTCTCCAGGGAACGCTGCTGGATCTCGGCCAGCAGCCGCAGGTGCCCGAGCCAGTGCTTCGGGGTGTCCACGTGCCCGTACATCATGGTGGACGAGGAGCGGATGCCCAGTTCGTGCGCGGTGGTGACCACTTCGACCCAGGTGGCGGCTGGCAGCTTGCCCTTGGTGAGCACCCAGCGGACCTCGTCGTCCAGGATCTCGGCCGCCGTGCCCGGGATGCTGTCCAGGCCGTTCTCCTTGGCCCGCTGGAGCCAGTCGCGGATGGACAGCCCGGTGCGGGTCGCGCCGTTGACCACCTCCATCGGCGAGAAGGCGTGCACGTGGATGCCGGGCACCCGCTCCTTCACCGCGCGGGCGATGTCGAAGTAGGCGGTGCCGGGCAGGTCCGGGTGGATGCCGCCCTGCATGCAGACCTCGGTGGCGCCCACCTCCCAGGCCTGCGCGGCCCGGTCGGCGACCTGCTCCAGCGACAGGGTGTAGGCGTCGGCGTCGGTGCGGCGCTGGGCGAACGCGCAGAAGCGGCAGCCGGTGTAGCAGACGTTGGTGAAGTTGATGTTCCGGGTGACGCAGTAGGTGACGTCCTCCCCGACGGTGTCCCGGCGGACGTCGTCGGCGATCCGGCAGAGCGCGTCCAGGGCCGGGCCGTCCGCGTGGAACAGCGCCAGCGCCTGGTCGTCGGTGAGCCGCGTCGGGTCGTCGGCGGCCACCGCCAGCGCCTCGCGCAGGTCGCCGACCAGCCGCTCGGGCGCGCCCTCGGCGAGCACCTGCTCGCGCAGCACCTCCCAGTCGCCGTAGACGTCCTCGAAGTCGGCCCGGCGGTCGCCGGTGCGGCCCTCGGTGTCGATGGTGGCGTGCAGGTCGGTCCGCCCGTACGAGACGGGCAGGTCCTCGGGCTCCTGCCAGGGCAGGCCGCGGACCACCGCGTCCGGGTTCGCCAGCCCGGTCTCCGGGTCGGCGAGGGCGCGCACGTGCGGCAGCACCCGCGGGTCCAGCCAGGGCTCGCCGCGCCGGACGTACTCGGGGTAGACCGCGAGACGCTCGCGCAGTTCGAAGCCGGCGGCCGCGGAGCGCTCGGCGAGCCGCTCGATCTGCGGCCACGGGCGTTCGGGGTTGACGTGGTCGGGAGTGAGCGGGGAGACGCCGCCCCAGTCGTCGACGCCGGCCGCGATCAGCCGCCCGTACTCGCCGTCCACCAGGTTCGGCGGCGCTTGCAGGCAGGCCGCCGGGCCCATCACGTGCCGGGCCACCGCCACGGTGGCGACCAGCTCGTCCAGTTCGGCGTCGGGCATGCCGCGCATCGCCGTGTCCGGCTTGGCGCGGAAGTTCTGCAGGATCAGCTCCTGGACGCCGTGGTAGGCCCGGGAGACCTTGCGCAGCGCGAACAGCGACTCCGCGCGCTCCTGGTACGTCTCGCCGATGCCGATCAGCAGGCCGCTGGTGAACGGGACGGAGCTGCGCCCGGCGTCCTCCAGCACCCGCAGCCGGACGGCCGGTTCCTTGTCCGGCGAGCCGAAGTGCGGGCCGCCGGGCTCGCTCCACAGCCGGGTGGCGGTGGTCTCCAGCATCATGCCCATCGAGGCGGAGACGGGCTTGAGCCGCTGGAAGTCCGTCCAGCCGAGCACCCCGGGGTTGAGGTGCGGGAGCAGGCCGGTCTCCTCCAGGATGCGGATCGACATCGCCCGCACGTAGGCGATGGTGTCGTCGTACCCGTGCGCGTCGAGCCACTCGCGGGCCTCGGGCCAGCGGTCCTCGGGCTTGTCGCCGAGGGTGATCAGGGCTTCCTTGCAGCCGAGTTCGGCCCCGCGCCGGGCGACGTCCAGCACCTCGTCGGGGGACATGAACATCCCGTGGCCGGCCCGGCGCAGCTTGCCGGGGACGGTGACGAAGGTGCAGTAGTGGCACTTGTCGCGGCAGAGCCGGGTGAGCGGGATGAAGACGCTCTTGGAGTAGGTGATGACGCCGGGCCGCCCGGCCGCCGCCAGCCCCGCGTCGCGGACCCGGGCGGCGCTCGCACACAGGTCGTTCAGGTCCTCGCCTCTGGCCTGGAGCAGCACCGCGGTCTCGGTGACGTCCAGGGCGACGCCGTCCCGGGCTCGGCGCAGGGCGCGCCGCATCGCGTTAGCGGTCGGGGGGTTGCTTGCGTCCATGGCGGTTCCGTCCATGGCGCGACCCTACGCCAGGTGTCGTACGTTCGGAGTAGCCAACCCTGAGGGCGTCTCAGGGTCGATGTACCCGCGAGGTTGACCCCGAACTGGCCCCGCAGGGCGATGACGGGGCCGGAGTGCGGGCCTCTAATGGAAGGGCACAGCCAATCGCTCGTGTTCGTAGAGGAGTTGAGGACGCCATGACCAATGACACGGCGGCGGGGGACAACGTGGACGGCGGCGTGCCGTACCGCTCCCGGCGGCGCATGCTGGTGCGGGCCGGGGTGCCGCTGACGGTGGCCGCGGTGATCGCCGCCGGGATCGGCCTGGTGCCCGCACTGGCCGCCGACGCCCCGCCCGAACTTCCCTCGCTGACGCCGGAGCAGCTGGTGGCCAAGGTGCTCGGCTCCGACGCGCAGAGCCTCTCCGGCACGGTGTCCGTCTCCACCGACCTCGGCCTGCCCAGCCAGCTGCTGGGCGTCGCGGCCGGCGGGCTCGGCGCGGCGGCCGGGCGCGGCGGCGGCCAGGGCTCCTCTTCGGCCGACCCGCAGGCCAAGCTGCTCGGCCTGCTCGGCGGCGACCAGACGCTGCGGGTCGCGGTGGACGGCCCGGACCGCCAGCGGGTCGACCTGCTGGAGGACATGGCCGGCTACACCGTCGTCCACAACGGCGACCAGGCCTGGGCCTGGGACAGTTCGACCAACACCGCCGTGCGCCTGACCGGCCAGGCGCCCGCCCAGCACCCCGACACCGCCGGCAAGCACGCCGGGGCACCGCTGACCGGGGTGCCGACGACCCCGCAGGAGGCCGCCCGGCAGTTCCTGACCGCGAGCGCGGGCACCACGTCGGTCACCGTGGCCGGCACCGCCAACGTGGCCGGGCAGAAGGCGTACCAGCTGAGCGTCAAGCCCGCGCAGTCCGGTTCGACCGTCGCCGAGGTCCGGATCGCGGTCGCCGCCGACAACGGGGTGCCGCTCTCGGTGGTGGTCAAGGGCGTCGACGGTTCCACCGTGCTGGACGTCCACTTCACCGACGTGTCCTTCGCCAAGCCGGCCGCCAAGACCTTCGACTTCACCGTGCCCAAGGGCGCCAAGGTGACGGAGCACAAGGCGGACGAGGGCGCCAAGGGTGAGGTGCCGCAGGGCTTCGCGCCCAAGGGTTCCGCGCCCGGGGGCCAGGCCGGTCAGGACGCCTCGGGCCGGGACCACGGCGGCGTGAACGTGATCGGCGAGGGCTGGACGACCGTGGTCTCGGCGCAGCTGCCCGGCGGCGCCGTCGACGCGCCGCAGGACGGCGGCAAGGGCGGCAAGCACGGCGGCCGGGGCGCGGCCCTGAACCCGCAGGCGCTGGTGAAGTCGCTCGGCAAGCCGGTCGGCGGCGGCACGCTGATCAGCACCAAGGTGGTGAACGTCCTGGTCACCGACGACGGCCGGGTGTTCGCCGGCGCGGTGACCCTGCCGGTGCTCCAGCACGCCGCCGGGGTGAACTGACGGATGACGAAGGCTCCCGTAACGGGGGACGTTACGGAGTCGGCCGGGGGTCCGGGCGCCGAGCAGCGCCCGGGCCCCGTGCCTTCCACCTCCACCTCCCCCTCCACCTCCTCCCCCGGTTCCCCCGGCTCCTCCCGGCCCGACGACGTGATCAGGACCCGCGGTCTGACCAAGCGCTTCCGGGGCGGCCAGCTCGCCGTGGACGGCCTGGACCTGAGCGTGCCGCGCGGCTCCGTCTTCGGCTTCCTCGGCCCGAACGGCTCCGGCAAGACCACCACCATCCGGATGCTGATGGGCCTGATCGCCCCCACCTCCGGCGTCGCCACCGTCCTCGGCGAGCCGATGCCGCAGTCCGTCGCCTCCGTGCTGCCCCGGGTGGGCGCGCTGATCGAGGGCCCGGCGCTGTACGGCTTCCTCTCCGGGCGGGACAACCTGGTCCGGTTCGACGCCGCCGACCCGACCGCCGACCCGCGCACCCGGCGCCTGCGCGTCGAGACGGCGTTGGAACGGGTCGGGCTGAGCGCCGCGGCGGCCAAGAAGGCCCGCGCGTACTCGCTGGGCATGAAGCAGCGGCTCGGCCTGGCGTCGGCGCTGCTCCAGCCGCGCGAGCTGCTGGTGCTGGACGAGCCCACCAACGGGCTGGATCCGCAGGGCATGCGCGAGATCCGGGCGCTGGTGCGGGAGGTCGCGGCGGAGGGGACCACGGTGTTCCTCTCCTCGCACCTGCTGGACGAGATCGAGCAGGTCTGCACGCACGCGGCGGTGATGTCCCGGGGCCGGCTGGTGGTGCAGGGCACCGTCGCCGAACTGGCCGCCCGCGCGCAGGGCCGACTGGTGGTCCGCACGCCGGACGTGGCGCACGCCGTGGAGGTACTGGCGGCCCACCGGGTCGGCTCCCTGCTGCCCGGCGACGGGCGGGTGGACGGCGAGCTCGGCGCGCTCGGCTCGCTCGGCTCCCCGGTCGAGGAGGCGCTGCCGAAGCTGTGCGCGGCGCTGGTCGAGGCCGGGGTGCGGGTGCACGGGTTCGGGCTGGAGCGGGGCACGTTGGAGGACGCCTTCGTGGCGCTGACCGGGGAGGGCTTCGATGTCGCAGGCTGAGCTGTCGCAGGCCGGGGTGTCACAGGCCGGGATGTCGCAGGCCGGGGCGGTGCCGGTCGGGGCTCAGCCGGTCCGGACCGGGCGGAGGCCGCAGACGGCGGCCGGGTTCCTGGCGCTGTTCCGCAACGAACTGCACCTGACCTTCCGCCGGATGCGCACCAAGGTGCTGCTGGGGATCCTGGCGGTGCTGCCGATCCTGATCGGCGTGGTCGTCAAGCTCAACACGGGCAGCCCGCACGAGGGCGGCGGCGGGGTGAACTTCATCGCGCAGACCACCCAGAACGGCCTGTTCCTGGTCTTCACCGCCCTCGCGGTCGCGCTGCCGGTGTTCCTGCCGATGACGGTCGGCGTGGTCGCCGGGGACTCGGTCGCCGGCGAGGCGGCCACCGGGACGCTGCGCTACCTGCTGGTCGCGCCGGCCGGGCGCACCCGGCTGCTGGCCGCCAAGTTCACCGCCGGGCTGGTGTTCTGCCTGGCCGCCACCGTGGCGGTCGCGGCGGCGGCGCTGGCCACCGGCGCCGCACTGTTCCCGCTCGGCGAGGTGACGCTGATCTCCGGCGACACCATCGGCTTCGGCGACGCGCTGCTGCGGGCGGTGCTCGTGGCCGGGGTGGTGGCGGCCTCGCTGGCCGGGCTGGTGGCGATCGGGCTGTTCGTCTCCACGCTCACCGGCAGCGGCATCGCGGCGATGGCGGCGACCGTCGGGCTGGTGGTCACCGTGCAGATCCTGGACGCCTTCCCGCAGTTGGACGCTGTCAGGCCGTTCCTGTTCACCCATTACTGGCTCAGCTTCGCGGACCTGCTGCGCCAGCCGATGTACTGGGACGGCGTGTGGAAGGACCTCGGCCTCCAAGCCGCCTACGTCGCCGTGTTCGGCGCGGCGGCCTGGTCCCGCTTCACCAGCCGGGACATCAGCGTCTGACCGCCGCCTCGGCGGGAGCGGACCAGCGGGAGCGGATCAGCGGGAGCGGATCAGCGGGAGCGGATCAGCGGGAGCGGATCAGCGGGAGCGGATCAGCGGGAGCGGATCAGCGGGAGCGGATCAGCGCCTGACCGCCGAGGCGGCGGGGGCGGGCTGCGGCACGGCCGCGGCCCGCCCCGCGCGGTCGGCCCGCACCTGGCGCAGCGCGTCCCAGGTGAGCACCGCGAGCGCCAGCCAGACCAGGCCGAAGCCGGCCCAGCGGGCGGGCGGCATCGACTCGTGGAACACCGCCACGCCGATCAGGAACTGGAACACCGGCGCCAGGTACTGGAGCAGCCCGAGCACGGTCAGCGGCACCCGCACGGCCGCCGCGCCGAAGAACAGCAGCGGGATCGCCGTGATCACGCCGCTGAGCAGCAGCAGCCCGGAGTGCCCCCAGCCGTACGAGCCGGCCACCGTGTGGCCGAAGGTGCCGCGCCCGCTGACCTCCAGGTAGACCAGGTAGCCGAGCGCGAACGGGAACATGAAGGCGCTCTCCGCCGCCAGGCTCTCCAGGCCGCTCAGCCCGACCTTCTTCTTCAGCAGCCCGTACGTGGCGAAGGAGAGCGCCAGGGTGAGCGCGATCCACGGCAGCCGCCCGTACGCGACGCTGAGCACCGCGACGGCGGCCGCGCCGACACCGACCGCCGCCCACTGCGCCGTCCGCAGCCGCTCCTTGAGCACCAGGACGCCGAAGCCGATGGTGACCAGCGGGTTGATGAAGTAGCCGAGGCTGGTCTCGACGACGTGCCCGGCGTTGACGCCCCAGATGTAGACGCCCCAGTTGATCGAGATCACCGTGGCCGCGCCGGCCAGCATGGCGAGCCGGCGGGGCTGGCGCAGCAGCGGGCGTATCCAGCTCCAGTGCCGCTGGGCGATCAGCAGCAGCACCACGGCGACCAGGGACCAGACCATCCGGTTGGCCAGGATGTCGTCGGCGGCGCCGGGCTCCAGCAGTGGCCAGAACAGGGGGAAGAGGCCCCAGATGCCGTAGGCCGCGACGCCGTACCAGAGGCCTCGGCCGCTGTCCTGCTGGGTTGTCTCTGGCATGGCCGCCTGCCCTCCGCGCGCGTGTGTCGAGGTGACGGTAGCGGGCGGAGGGGCAGGCTGTCATCTCCGTTTCCGCATTTTGGTCATGACATCGCTGACCTCGGGAAACGCGGGCCCACGGCGGGTCCGGAGTGCGGGAGGACCTGAGGCCCGGAGCGCCTCAGGCCTGGAGCGCCTCAGGCCCGGAGCGCGGCGCGCACCGACTCGGCCAGCGGGACGGTCGGGCGGCCGATCAGCCGGGCCAGGTCGCCCGGGGTGCCGGCCAGCTCGCCACGGGCGATGCCCGCGTCCACGTCCACCAGCACCTCGGCGAAGCCCTCCGGCAGGCCCGCGCCGACCAACGCCGCGAGGTGCTCCGCCGGTGCCACGTCCTGGTGCGCGACCGGCTGCCCGGAGACCAGCGCCAGCTCGGCCGCCAGCTCCGCCAGGCTCCACGCGGCGTCGCCGCTCAGCTCGTACACCCGGCCCTCGTGGCCCTCGCCGAGGAGCACGGCGACCGCCGCGTCCGCGTAGTCCTTGCGCGGGGCGGTGGCCACCCGGCCGTCCCCGGCGCTGCCGAGCACCACGCCGCGCGCCACCGTGCCGGCCGCGTCGCCCAGGTAGTTCTCGGTGTACCAGCCGTTGCGCAGCAGGACGGACGGCAGGCCGGATGCGCGGATCAGCTCCTCCGTCGCCTTGTGCTCGTCGGCCAGCCGGAAGGTCGCCGCGCCCGGCGCGCTCGTGTAGGCGAACAGCGCGACGCCGGCCGCACGGGCCGCGTCGACCACCGCGCGGTGCTGCGGGATCCGCCGGCCGACCTCGCTGCCCGAGATCAGCAGCACCCGGTCACCGGCCGCGAAGGCGCCGGCCAGGGACGCCGGGTCGTCGTAGTCGACCACGCGGACGGCCACCCCGCGCGCGGCCAGGTCGGCCGCCTTCTCGGCGGAGCGGACGGCGACCGCCACCTCGCTCGCGGGGACCGCGGCCAGCAGGCCCTCGACGACGAGACGGCCGAGCTGGCCGGTGGCACCGGTGACGACGTACATGGGGATGCTCCTTGGGTGGGTTTCTGCCTCGACGGGGTTCCTGCCTCGAAACTCACCCTAGGGACTGCACTAACCTTTCGAAAGTACGCACTTCAAAGTACGGTACTGACATGAAGGTAATGGCAGGACAGTCATGAAGACCCTGGAGGAAAACCACCCGGCCGTCCCGGTGCGCGAGCTGCCGCCGGCGGACGTGTTCGACCGCATGTGCCCGTCCCGGGGCGTGCTGGAGCACGTCACCAGCCGCTGGGGCGTCCTCGTGCTCGGCGCGCTGCGCGAGCGCGGCTACCGCTTCAGCGAACTGCGCCGACGGGTCTCCGGCGTCAGCGAGAAGATGCTCGCGCAGACCCTGCAGACGCTGGAACGCGACGGCTTCGTGCACCGCGAGGCCCACCCGGTGATCCCGCCCCGGGTCGACTACAGCCTCACCCCGCTCGGCCGGGAGGCCGCCGAACTGGTCGCCGCCCTCGCGCACTGGTCCGAGCAGCGGGTCCCCGCCGTCGAGGCCGCCCGCGCGGAGTACGACGCCCGGCCTAGCGTTCGCTGATCAGGGCCGCCAGCCCGTCCAGCACGCGGGCCAGGCCGAAGGCGTACGCGTGGTCCGGGTCGTACGCGCCGCCGTGGGCCTCGCCGGCGGCGGCGCCCACCCGGGCCGCGACCGGGTAGCGCTCGGCGTCGAAGACCTTGGCGAGCAGCTCGGCGTTGGCGGCCCACCACTGCGCGTCGGTCATCGCGCTGTCCTGCCGGGCGGCGCGCTCGTCGGCGGCCATCCGGGCGCAGGTCTGGACGAAGCCCAGCAGGTGGGTGAGCGCCGCGTCCAGTTCGACGTCGGGCAGGCCGGTGCCCTCGAAGGCGCGCAGCTCGTACTCGTACTTGGCCATCAGGCCCGGGCCGAGCGGCGGGCGGCTGGTGGAGACCGCCGAGACCCACGGGTGGGCTCGGTGCAGCGCCCGGTTGTCGTCGGCGACGGCGGTCACCCTGGCCCGCCAGCCGTCGTCGGCGGGGGTGCTGCGCGGCGTCGTCGCGTAGACGGTGTCCAGCATCAGGTCGAGCAGTTCGGCCTTGCCGGGGACGTAGGTGTACAGCGCCATCGGGGACAGCCCCAGCTCCTGCGCCACCCGGCGCATGGTGACGGCGTCCACGCCCTCGGCGTCGGCCAGGGCGATGGCCACGGCGGCGATCTCGCCGGTCGACCGGGCCTGCCGCGGGCCGCGCCGGCCGGGCTTCTCCTCGGCGGTCAGCCCCCAGAGCAGGGCGAGGGTGCGCGCCGGATCTCCTGCGCTGCTGCGGTCCGTGGCCATGGGGGGATCTTTTCACGGCCCCGCCGACAGCTCGACGGAGCGACGGACGGTCGCTCGGCGGTTCGGCAGCCCGGTGCCGGCGTCATACGAGCGCCGGGTGGATCAGCCGCCCGTGGTGGATGAGCGAGGCGGACTGCTTGAGCCGGTTCACCCGGACGCTGATCTCGTAGCCGCGGATGCCCTCGACGTGGGCCAGGCGGCCGGTGAGGTAACGGTAGAAGTCGGGGGTGTCCCGGCAGGCGACCACGGCCATCAGGTTGTGGCGTCCGCTGATCGCGGCGACGAACGCGCACTCGTGGTGGCCGCCGACCTCCTCGCCGACCTGGTGCAGCCGCGGTAGGTCGACCTGCAGCCACAGGGTGGCGTTGAGCCGGTAGCCGAGGCGCTCGGCCAGGGTGTCGACGTCGTACGTGAGCGAGCCTGCTGCCTCCAGTGCCTCCAGGCGACGGGCGACCCGGGGCTTGGACCAGCCGGTGACCTTGGCCAGGTGGGTATGGGTGGCCCGGCCGTCCTCGGCGAGCGCGCGCAGCAGCGGCAGGTCCTGTTCACCCAGGGGCGTCGACGAGGCCACTGCCGGGGTGGGGTGGCCGGAGGTCAGCCGCCGCACCTGTTCGGGGGTGAGCGAGGCGTCGGGGTCGGTCCAGGGCGCGGTTCCGGGACCGCCGTAGATACGCACGACCAGGTCGACGTTCACGTCCAGGACCGCGCCCGCTCGCGGCAGCTGGCGCAGCAGCAGGTCGTCATGGTCGGTTCCGGCGGGGGACCGGATGATGCAGATGATCTCCGAGCCGCCGGAGGCGATGCCGACGTACGCCACCTCGGACCGGCGGGCCAGTGACTGGGCCAGCGGTGCCACCGCATCAGGTCGGCAGCGCAGCCGGGCGATCCACTCCGCCTGGCCGTCGGCGTTCAGGTTGCCCAGTCCGACAACGCGCAGCAGGCCGTCCCGCCGCAGGGCGGCGTAGCGGCGCGCCACAGTCTGTTCGGACACGCCGATGACCTCCCCGAGCCGCCGGAACGAGACCCGGGGCGCGCACTGCAAACCGTGGATGATTTTGCGGTCCAGATCATCAGCCATGGAGGAATGGTCCCATCGCCAGGCGCTCAGGCGGAGGTTCCGGGAGGCTTCTTGGGATCGACTGCGGGTTTCGGGCGCTTCGGGGAGAAGCTGATCGGCGGCTCCACGGGCGGCTGCCATCGGCCGTCGCCCCCGGGAGCGGGCGCACGCTCCCGGCGGCGCTCCGAGAATGCGGGGCCTCCCCCGCAGCAGCCGAAGGAACGACCCCGTGAACTCCACAACGACGCCGGACCTCAGGGCCGGACGGGCCGCCACGCTCGTCATGGCCTGCCTGGGTGTCTTCGTCGCCTACCTGCCCGTCACCACCGTGTCGGTGAGCCTGCCGGCGATCCAGCGCGCGCTGGGCACGTCGACCTCCGAATTGTCCTGGGTGTCGGACGCGTTCGTGCTGCCGATGGCCGCGCTGATCCTGACCACCGGCGTCTGGGGCGATGTCCACGGCCGCAAGAAGGTCTTCCAGACCGGCATGGTCTTCTGTGCGCTGGGCGCCGCGATCTCGCTGCTGTCCAGCTCGGTGCAGGCACTGTGGGTCGGGCAGGCGGTCTCCGGCATCGGCGCCGCCGCTCTGCTGCCCACCACACTCACACTGATCAGCCATGCCGTGCCCGACCACCGTGAGCGGGGCAAGTTCATCGGCTTCTGGGCGATGAGCCTGACGGCCCCGCTCGCCGTCGGCCCGCTGATCGGCGGCGCCCTGCTGGAGCACACCACCTGGCGCTGGATCTTCCTGCTGCCGATACCACTCTCCGTGGCCCTGCTGGCCGTCGCCGCGTTCCGGCTGCCCGACTCGCGCGCCCCGCACGGCCGCCGGCTCGACTGGCCCGGCCAGATCACCGCCGCCACCGCCGTCACCGCACTGGTCTACGGCGTCATCGAGGGCGGCGCGGACGGCTTCGACGAACCCGCTGTGATCACCGCGCTGACGCTCGGCGCGGTCGCCGCCGGAGCCTTCGTCCTGGTGGAACTCCGCAGTACCAGCCCGATGCTGGACCTGGCGCTGTTCCGCAGCCCCGCGTTCACCGCCACCGCACTGGTGGCCGTGGTCAGCTTCCTCGGCCTGATCGGCTTCTTCTTCGTGCTCAGCCTGTACTTCGGCCTGGTCCAGCACCTGAGCACCATGCAGGCGGCACTGCGGATGGTGCTGGTGTCCGGCACCTCGCTGGTGGCCGGCCTCCCTGTCGGACGGCTGATGCACCGGATCCCGCCGAGGGTGCTGATCACCTCCGGGCTGGCGCTGGTCGCCGCCGCGATGTTCGCCATGACCGGCGTCGACGCCCACACCTCCTACGCTGCGCTGACCTGGCGACTGGTGCTGCTCGGACTCGGCATGGGCGCGGTGCTCACCCCGATGACCGCCTCCGCAGTCTCCGCCGTTCCCTTCCACCTGGCCGGGATGGCCGCGGCCGGCAACAACGCGATCCGCCAGGTCGGCGCCGCGCTCGGCCCCGCCGTCCTCGGGGCGCTGCTCACCACCCGTGCCCTGAACGCCCTGCCCGCACAGCTCGCGAACGCCGGCGTCCCGGCCCAGACCGGCGCGCGTGTCCTGGACTCCGCCCGCGAACACGGCCTGGGCGCCGTCGCCGGACTCGACCTCGGCCCCGCCACGGGACAGGCCCTGACCGCGCTGAGCAACTCCTTCCTGGACGGCATGCGGCTGTGCCTGCTGGTCTCCGCCGGCCTCGCCCTGCTGGCCGCGCTGGCCTGCGCCCTGCTGCTGAAGAGCCCGTCGAGCGCGGCACCGAGGGCGGCGGGTCCGGGACGGCCAGTGCCGGAAGCGGAGCAGGCCGCGGTCCCGGTTGCGGCGCAGCCAGCCTGAGGAACAGGAAGCAGGGGGACCGACAGCGGTGGTACTGCACCCCGCTGGAGGGAGTCGGTCCGCTGCGCTTCGGGATGAGTCCGCAGCAGGTGTCGGCCGCCCTGGACGGCGAGGTGCCGGCCGAGAGCTGGGGCCACCACCCCTTCCCGGTGGGCAGCCCTTGGGAGGACCAGGGCACTCCCGAGGAGTGGCACGTGAGCAAGGAGTACTACGCCCGGGCTGGGGCGAGCGCGCACTACTTCTACGCGTCGCAGGCGGGCAGGGGTTCCGTGCTGGCCCGGGTGAGCGTCCACGGGCGCAGCGGCCCCCTAGTGTCCCTCTACGGCATCGAACTGATCGGCCGCAAGCCCTCCGCCGTCGAGGCGGACATCATCCGCTACATCCAGGACCGCGGCCTGGACCTGCGCATGGGTTGCGGCGGGGACATCAGCCCGGGCGACTCTCAGGTGTGGGCACGGGCGGAGCGGGCAGGGGACACCTCGGTCAGCGCGGCCTGCTTCTGCATCGAGGACTTTGAGTACCACGGCTGACCCCGCGTCCAGAAGCCGATCAGCCAGTCGACGCCGGCTCCTCTCCCGTTCTACGCAGACGTTCAGGCGTGCTCACTCCGGTCTTCCCGGCCGCCCGATGCCGCGCTGATTCGACAAGATCCGAAAGAGAGGTCCCTAGCCGACCATGATCAAGCTCGGCGCCAACCGCTGTACCGGTGTTCCCCGAGGCCGGGCTACCGTCTCCCCATGACCAGCGTCCCGACCAGCAACGGCCCGACCAGCAACGGCCCGAGTGGCGGCGGCTCGACCGGTGGCGGCCCGGACCCGATCCCGGGCACCGACACTCCCGAGGCCATCCGGCCCCGCGTCACCTGCCGCCGCTGCCATCGCCCGCTGCACGACCCGGAGTCGCGGATCCTGCGGCTCGGCCCGGAGTGCCGCGATCCGGCGGAGCGGGTCGCGCGCTTCGACGTCGACCAGGATCCGCTGCCGGGCATCGGGTGACGGGCGTCGGGTGACGGGCATCGCCCGCCGACCTCTGCTGTAGCGCCCGTCAGGCGCGCCGGAAGAGGCGGCGCAGGAGGCCGGGGCGGGGTTCCGGTTGCTCCTGGGGCGCCACCTCGGCCTGCTGGGCTTCCCCGGCTTCCCGGGCTTCCCTGGCCTCCTGGGCCTCGGCCCGCTCGATCAGCCGCCGGGCCAGGTCGAGGTCGGCCCGGGGCAGCCAGGGCGCGGTGAGCGCCAGCGCGGCGAGCGAGCGCAGGACGGTCACCACGCGGGTGCGGCGGGCCCGGGCGCTGTAGTGCAGCCGCTGCCGGAGCCGGTCGGCGATGTCGGCGCGGGTCTCGGGGTGCGTCCAGCCGATCGCGACGAGGGCGAAGCCGGCCGCCTCGACCACCCAGTCCTCGGGCCCGAGCAGCAGGTCGACCAGCACGCGGCGGCGGTCGGAGTCCTCCCACGGCTGGTCGGTGCGGTGGTGGGCGATGCCGAGGCAGGCGAAGACCTGGACGGCCCGCACCCACAGTTCGGGCTGGTGGGCGAGCAGGGCCCGGCCGAGGTCGTCCTCCCGGGGCATCGGCGGGTGGACGAGCGCGCCGAGCAGGTCGTCGAGCGGCAGCCCGGCCAGCCGGACGGCGTGGTCGTAGGCGGCGGGGACGGTCGCCCAGACGATCTCGGCGGTGGCCCGGACGAGTTCGGCGCTGTCCGGTGCGGGCGGGGCGACGGCCGGGCGCGGGTCGGTCCCGTCCCAGGCCCAGATCCGGGTGGCCGGTTCGGCCAGCGGGAGCCGGGGGTCGGGCTCGGCGACGGACCGGTAGTCGACGGTGGCGCGCGGCAGGGCGAGGCGGACGGCCAGCAGGGAGCTGGGCGGTTCCACGGCGGAGGCGCTGCACTCGATCTCGCTGTCGCGGGTGGTGCCGGGGGCGGCGAGCAGCTGGTGCAGCACGTTGACGGTCGCCTCGGTGGCGCCGGAGACCATGCCGAGCCAGGGTTCCCGGTGGCTGAGCCGTTCCAGCAGGTCCTGGGCGTACTCGTGGTCCGGGTGGGCGCGGTGGTGGTCGGCCAGGGCGAGCAGGTGGGCGGGGTCGCCGTCGGCGGCGTGCCGCAGGCCGTACCGGGCGGGGGCCGCCTTGGGGTGGTCGGGTTCGGTGGCGAGCACGCGGTCCAGCCAGGGCAGGCCGTCGGCGGGGCGGCCGAGGGCGCCGTACAACTCGGCGACGTCGACGGCGAGGTAGCTGCTGGAGTTGTCCCGCTCCGGTTCGACCCTGGCCAGTTCGGCCTCCCAGACGGCGAGCGCCCGTTCCGGCCGGCCGTGCGCGCGCAGGGCGTTGCCGAGCATCACGGACGGCAGGTAGCCGGGGGCCAGCAGGTGGGCCAGTTCGGCGAGTTCGACGGCGCGGTCGGTGGCGCCGAGGCGGCGGGTGAGGCCGGAGGCCATCGCGAGCAGCAAGGCGTGGTCGCCGTGGCGGCCCACCACGGACTGGACGAAGTCCTCGAACGGCTGGACGGCTTCGGCGAGTTCGGCGGGCAGCGGGTCGGGCAGTCCGCCGGCGGCCCGGGCCACCGCCTGGGCGACGGCGTCCGGGTCGACGAGGGCGGGCAGGTCCTCGCGGGCGAGCCAGGCGGTGTGCGCCCAGGGTCTCGCGGGCTCGTACTGGATCGCGGAGGCGAGCAGGCCGACGGCGGTGTCCCAGTCCCCGGCGGCGGCCTCGACGTGGGCCCGGCAGGCGACGGTGCCCAGGTAGACCTGGCCGTCCAGCGGGAACAGGTCGCGGGCGGCGGCCGGTCCTCCGGCGGCGGCGCACAACTCGGCCAGCGCCTCGTACAGTTCGGGCAGCTGGGGGTCGGCGAGGATCGCGTCGGCCAGGTGGTCGGCGGCGTGCGGGAGGTCTCCGGAGTCGATGGCCAGCCGGGCCACCGCCACCTCGCCCTCCGCCGCCAGCCGCTCGTCGCCCTCGTCGTCGGCGTGCCCCATGTGGTCGTCCCCCCGCTCGCGGTGTCTGCCTTGTGCGCGGACGAGGCTATCCCGCGTATCTGATGACCGGATGATCAATCTGCCGGCGTGTCGGACGAGCTGGAATTGGCCTGAATCGCGCTCACCTCTAGGTCGGATACACCCCGAACGAGTGGTTTGGGTGCTGGTCGGCGCCTTTTCCCGGAATCGGCGCACCACGATGTTCCCGACGCTTCGCTCCCGACGCTTCGCTCCCGAAGCACCCCCCGGTGCACCCACCGGAGCACTCACTGGAGCACCCACCGGAGCACCCCCACCCCGACGACAAGCGAGAAGTGACGATGAAGCTCTCCCGCACCCTGTCCATGGCCGCCTCGGCCGCCGTCCTGAGCACCGTCGCCCTGGGCACCACCGCCCTCACCGGGCACGCCACACCAGCGGCCGCCGCCTCGTTCGTGGTCAGCGAGGCCCAGTTCAACCAGATGTTCCCGAGCCGGAACTCCTTCTACACCTACCGCGGCCTGACCGACGCCCTCAGCGCCTACCCCGGGTTCACCACCACCGGCAACGACGCCACCCGCAAGCGCGAGGCCGCGGCGTTCCTCGCCAACGTCAGCCACGAGACCGGCGGCCTGAAGTACGTCGTCGAGCAGAACACCGCCAACTACAGCCACTACTGCGACGCCTCGCAGCCCTACGGCTGTCCCGCCGGCAAGAGCGCCTACTACGGGCGCGGCCCGCTCCAGATCAGCTGGAACTTCAACTACAAGGCCGCGGGCGACGCCCTGCACATCGACCTGCTGAACAACCCCTACCTGGCCGAGAAGGACCCGGCCGTCTCCTGGAAGACCGGCCTCTGGTTCTGGAACACCCAGAAGGGCGCCGGGACGATGACCGCGCACGACGCCATCGTCAACGGCAAGGGCTTCGGCGAGACCATCCGCAGCATCAACGGCGACCTGGAGTGCAACGGCAAGAACCCGGACGAGCGCAACGACCGCATCAACCTCTACAAGAAGTTCGTCGGCGTCCTCGGCACCGACGTCGGCGGCGGCAACATCTCCTGCTGACCGGCGACCCCGTGCGTGGGAAGTCGACCGGGCCGACTTCCTGCTCACGGCCCCCCGCAGACCGGCGCATCCCAGCGCTCGACGAGGAGCCTGCGCCGTCCTGCACGAGGCGTTCCTCACGGAGGCCCGGGCGGCGTCGGGCTCGGCGGACGGGCACCTCCCGTACGGGTTCAGGATCCACCTCGCGACGGCGCGGCTGCGGTGAGGCCGGTCCCGTCGGGCACCTGAATATTTCATCACGAGAAATATTCAGGTGGTCGTCGGCGTTGACCACGGAGCCGGGTGCGGGAAGGCCCCGCACGGCTGGAGACGGGAGCGACGCCGTGCGCGTGGAGATCTGGACCGACATCAACTGCCCGTGGTGCTACATCGGCAAGGCCCGGTTCGAGCAGGCCCTGGAGCGGTTCCCCCACCGCGGGGACGTGGAGGTCGTCCACCGCTCCTTCGAACTCGACCCCCACTCGCCGGCCGAGGCGCGGCCGGTCGTCCCGCTGATCGCCGCCAAGTACGGGCTCAGCCTGGACCAGGCCGAAGCGGCGGAGGCGCGGATCGCGGACAACGCGCACGGGGAGGGGCTGGCGTACCTCCGCGAGGGCCGCGACGCGGCGAACTCCTTCGACATGCACCGCCTGCTGCACTTCGCCAAGGACCACGGGCGGCAGGGGCAGCTGCTGGACGCGCTGTACCGGGCCAACTTCGCCGACGCGCGATCCGCGTTCGCGGAAGGACGACTGGTGGAACTGGCCGTCGAGGCGGGGCTGGACGGCGAGGCCGCGGCGGCGGTGCTGGCCGATCCGGACGCCTACGCGGAGGCCGTGCGCGAGGACGAGGCGACGGCGGGCGCGATGGGCGCCACCGGGGTCCCGTTCTTCGTGTTCGACCGGCGACTCGGGGTCTCGGGCGCCCAGCCCGCCGAGACGTTCACGGCGGCACTGGAGCAGGCCTGGGAGAGCCGGGTGGCGGTGCCCCTGCTGGTCGGCGGCGCCGGCGGTGACGGCAGCGGCGCGGCCTGCGGGCCGGACGGATGCGAGCTGCCGCAGCGGTGAGGCGAAGGGCGTGGAGCAGGAAGTCGGCGGGGCCGACTTCCTGCTCCGGGGGTGTCAGCGCTTGGGGGCGATGAGGCGGATGCCGGTCCAGTCCGCGGCGGCGCTGATGGCCTTGGTCGAGGCGAGGCCGGCGGTCTGGGCGGCCTCGTTGACATCGCTGGGCTCGATATAGCCGTCCCGGCCCGGCTTCGGGGTGAGCAGCCAGATCATGCCGCCCTCTTCGAGGAGGCCGATGGCGTCGACCAGGGCGTCGGTGAGGTCGCCGTCGTCCTCGCGGAACCAGAGCAGGACGGTGTCGGCCACGTCGTCGTAGTCCTCGTCGACGAGGTCCTGGCCGATCAGCACCTCGATGCCCTCGCGGAGATCCTGGTCGACGTCCTCGTCGTAGCCGATCTCCTGGACGACCTGCCCGGGCTCGAACCCGAGCCGGGCCGCCGGGTTGGTGCGCTCTGTCGTCATGCCGGTGTTCCTTTGACTTGGAGGCGCCTGTCGCCTCGCATCCGGGTAGCCAACCAGACACGGACGGCGGTCGGCGCGGAACACGCCCGGAGATTGACGATCCGTCAGATCTTGCGGCAGGAGATGACCACGGACGAGCTGACGGTCAACAGGAGTTGCGCACCGCCGGCCGCGTCGGCCCGGGCAATGGTGGCGCCCAGCTCGCCGGGCGGGAGGGGGAACGTGTGCGGGCGCAGGTCGGCGTCGTGCGCCACGACCGCGTCGCCCTCGACGTAGAGCAGCAGGTATTCGGCGACGTCGGACACGTCGGGTCCCCTCCCCTGGGGTGGCTGGCGCTTGGCGCTGCCCACGCTAGGGGCCGCGCGGGGCGCGGTCGGTGGCATTCACCCGGCACCACCCCCACGGGTGAATGCGGTCGAGGACGGGCGGGGGCTGAGGCCGGGGCCTAGGTGGGGGTTGAGGCGGGCGGGGTGGCCGGCGGCGTTGCGACCGGCGGCCTCGCGGTAGGCGATGCGTTGGACGGCGGCGAGCAGGCGGTAGAGGTTGAGGGCGGCGTCGGAGTCGTCGGCGGCGAAGCCCAAGTGGAAGATGAAGGCTTCGAGTTCGCGCCAGTCGAAGTCGTCGGGGACGGGCTGGGCGGCGCCGGGGGCAAGGGCGTTGAAGGCGGCGGCGACGGCGTAGTGGGTCGCGGCGAGGGCGTTGGCCAGGGGGTTGGGGCCGAAGTCGGGGTCCGGGTCCGGGTCGGGCATGTCAGGAGTCCTCCTCGTCGGGCTTTGCAACGTTGAGTGCGGTGATGACGCCCAGGACGACGGTGGCGATCGCCAGGGCGAGGAGGACGGCGAAGGCGGCGGCGATCAGGAAGCGCACGGGTCGTCGCGGTCTCGTTCGGCGGCGAGGAGGAGGGAGAGGAGGTTGAGGAGGGTGGAGGCGGGAGCCGTGTTGAAGCGGACGAGGATGCGGCCGTCGATGGTGCGGTCGGTGGTCGCGGAGGGGAAGATGAGGCCGAACCTGCGGCCGCGCTCGTCGACTTCGGCGAGGAGCGTGCGGATGTGGCCGTCGGTGTAGTACCGGATCCGGGGGTCTGTCGGGAGCATCGGGCGGCGGCGGGGAAGGGGCATCAGGCGGCGTCCAACTGCAGCTCGAACCAGACGGATTTGCCCTGCTTGCGCAGGTCGGCGCCGAAGCGGTGGGCGAGGGAACGGACGAGGTGCAGACCTCGACCGGAGAGCGCGTAGGGGTCGGCGGGGGCGCACGGCTCGGGCGGGAGGATCTGGCTGTCGTCACAGACCGAGACGCGGAGCCTGCACTCCAGGAGGGAGAGCACGACGAGGGGCGCGAGGCTCCCGGCGTGCTTCCACGCGTTGAAGAAGAGTTCGTGGAGGGCGAGTTCGGCGTCGCAGATGGTGGGGGGCGGCCAGCCGGCGGTGGTGAGGAGGTCGCACAGTTCGGTGCGGGCGGCGGTCCAGTCGGGAGGGTTGGAAGCACGCATGGGAGACCCCGGGAGGGAGAGGGGGAGTCACTGACGATCCGTCATGTGACCGGTGCAACACTGAGAGTAGGGGGGTCTATGACAACATTGCAAGACCGTCACTCGTTGGTGGCATCCCGGATGGGTTGTGCGCGAGACTGCGCCGACAGGGAAGGATGATCGTGGGATACAAGGGACCAATCAGCCAGCGACAGCGCCGATTCGGCGAGGAGTTGCAGCTTCTGCGTACGGCCGCCGGGCTGTCTGCACCGGAAGCTGGCGCGCTGGTGGGCATGAAGGGTCCGGCGGTGAGCCACACCGAGGCTGGCCGGATCACCCTCAACCCCGAGCGCCTTGAGATCTGGCTCGACGCCTACGGGTGCAACGATCCGGCCTATCGCAAGATCCTGGCCGAGATGGGCCGAAGCACCGGCAAAGGCTGGTGGAGCAGCTTCGAAGGCAAGGTTCCCGACCTCTCACTCGACCTGGCAGAGCTCGAAGAGCGCGCAACCCGCCTCGACAACTACGAGACTCTCTACATCCCTGGGCTACTTCAGTTGCCCGAATACGCAGAGGCCATCTACAAGGATGCTTACCGCAACGGACGATGGGATCTGGCAACAGCAGTCCAGTTCCGCATGGATCGCCAGCGCATCATCGACAGCGAGATCCAACGGCAATTCCGGTTTGTCATCCACGAAGCGGCCTTGCGCATGCTGTTTCCCGGCGTGGAAGTCATGAGGGATCAGCTGGTTCACCTGCTGGACATGGCAGAACACCCCAATGTCGCCATCCAGATCCTTCCCTTTGCGGCAACCAGGAAGCCGCCCCATTCAAGCTCCTTCCTCCTCTGCGACCCCGGCTGCACCGACCTCTCGACAATTGTCCTGGAGGCACCCGGGCGCGCAGAACACACTGGCACCCCTGAGAACATTGCGGCGTACGGATGGAAGTTCCAGCAGTTGAGCGAGATCGCGTTGCCAGCCATCGACGCAACAGCATCACGCGATCGCAGCTCGCGCGACTCATGGGGGCTTCTTCAACACCTCCTCTACCCGCTGCAAGTATGAGAGGCGCCACAGATGCCAGAGCTCTCCTGGAAGAAGTCATCGTTCAGCGGCGGAGATGACGGCCAAGCGTGCCTTGAACTGGCCCTCGGCGCCGACGACATCCGCCACCTCCGCGAGTCCGACGACCCCTCCACCATCGTCACCACCACCGTCCCCAAACTCCGCGCCCTCATCCTCGGCGCCAAGGCCGGCGAGTTCGACCACCTCGTCTGAGCCTGAACCCCTGCCGCACGCCCGGCGGTCAGCACACTTGGTGCTGACCGCCTCCGCCCAACTCCCTGTTCCGGGCCGCCCGCCCTGGGTTAGCGTGGACCCATGTCGAGAGACCTGCCCGCGCTACGGGCATCCCATCAGGACCGGGACCGCATCGTAGAAACGCTGCAGGTCGCCGCCGCAGACGGCCGGCTCACCCCCGAAGAACTCGAAACCCGGCTGGAAGCCGCGCTCTCGGCCCGGACGCTGGCCGAGCTGGCCGAGCTGACCACCGACCTGCCGAGCTTCGCGTCGGCCGTGGCCGTGCCGAAGGACGTGCTGGTCATCGACCAGCGCGGCGGCAAGTACACCCGGGCGGGGCGCTGGGTGGTCCCCCGGCACATCGAGTTGCGGCCGAAACACTGCACGGTCGTCCTCGACTTCACCGAGGCGGTCATCACGGCCGACACCCTTCTGATCGACGTATCCCTGCGGCACGGCAAGCTGCTCATCATCAGCCCGCCGGGCCTCGTCACCCTCGACACCGACGGTCTCACCCTGGTCTTCTCCAAGGTCAAGCAGCGCTTCGACAGCGGCGGCGACGCCACCAGGCCCCAGCTCCGGATCGAGCTCACCGGCACCCTCAAACACGCCTCGGTCGTCGCGCGCCCTCCCCGCCGCCGCCTCTTCGCCACCTGAGGCAGGCCCACTCCCCATCTGCACACCCTCGCCCGCTCGTCGATCTCGACGAGCGGGCGCTCTCGTTGCCCGGCCGGCCTCCCGCTCTCAAAGAGCCTGCCATGACACGCCGTTGGCCGATTCCAGCCTTCCGACACGACCACGCCGGTGAGAAATTTTGAGAAATTTCGGCTAGGAGGAGCAATCGTGAAGCTGCGACTCATCGGTAGCCCGCGTTGAGCACCGCACGACAGGGTGTCCACGAAGCCCGCTTGGAACTCGGCCGCCGCCTTCGCACGATCCGCACGGCGGCCGGGCTCGACGGACGCACCCTCGCGAGCCGGCTCGGCTGGCCCACGAGCAAGGTGTCCAAGCTCCAGCAGGGGCGGCAATCCCCTACGGTCGCCGACGTCCGAGCCTGGGTCGACGCCTGCGACGTCCCCGAGGCGGCTGCGGAACTCGTCGTCCAACTGCACGAGCTGGACGACCGGTACGCCCAATGGCGGCGCGAGCTGCGGCACGGCCACGCCGCAGTCCAGAAGTCCTGGGCCGACATGGAGGCCGCGGCACAGGCCATCCGCGCATTCGAACCCTGCTGGGTACCGGGTCTTCTCCAGACCGCCGACTACGCGGCCGCACGGTTCCGCGAGCACGCCCAGCTCAACGACAGCCCGCCGGACACGGACGCCACCGTGGCCGCCCGCCTCGCCCGTCAACAGATCCTGTACTCGCACTCGCCCGGCGGCCGCCACTGGCACATCCTCCTCACCGAGGCCGCCCTGCTCTACGGGACCGCCTCCGCCGAGGTGATGCGCGCCCAGATCGACCGCCTGGTCTCCGCGACGACCCTCCCGGCCCTGCGCCTGGGCATCGTGCCGTTCCGCACACGCCTGCCGGCCTCACCCGTGCACGGATTCTGGATCTTCGACGACCAACTGGCCTCCGTCGAGGTCGTCAGCGGCGAACTCCGGCTGGGCCTGCCCGAGGAGATCGCCCAGTACCGCAAGGTCTTCGACCTGCTGGCCCCGAGCGCGCTCTACGACACGGACGCCCGGCGGCTGCTCACCTCGGCTGCCGAAAGCTGGATCTGATAGGTCATCAAAAACAACGTCAGCGACTTCCGCTGCATGAACCTGCTGGCTCTCGCCGGGCAAGTTCAAGCAAGTTCGTGGTGCGGGTCCCGAGTTGTGCGGCAAGCTCTCTCACAGCGATCGACTCCAACCACGAGGAGGCCCACGATGGCGCTGCACAAGCTCGGACAAGACCCCGAGAGCCCCGACGGCAAGTCCCCGACCGTCTACTTCGACGATGCGACGGGCAACTACATCCTCCAGGGCTGGAAGGTCCTCGACCCGGACCGGCTCGCGCAGATGGATGTCCCCGGGCACGAGACCGTGATCGAATTCCCCAAGCGAATGATGCAGTTCTTCCCGGAGGTGAACGGTGACGGCGGCCCCCACGCTTGAGGACCTGCTGCAGACCTGCACCCAGTCGGCGCTTCACCTTGAGATGCGCGACGGCTACATGCGCGACGACCCCCTGTTGGTGCGCTGGCTCAACGGGCACCGGGATGACCCGGCCGACCGCTCGTCGTGGTGGAACCCGTGGTTGCAGCTGATCCACGAAACCACCGCCCGAGGCGTCGAGGTCCGACGCGCCCGTGTGGTGTCGGAACCGGTGAGCGAGTACATCAGGTTCGAGTATGAGATCACGTTCCGGAACGTCGTTTCCGGCGAGCAGGTCAGGTGGCTTCCCCGGCGGCAGGCGACCGATCTGGCTCTCCCGGGAAATGACTTCTGGCTGATCGACGGGCAGTATCTCGTCGTCCACCACTTCAGCGGGGAGGGCGACTTCGTCGACGACGAGATCAGCACCGACCCTCAGACCCTGAAGCTCTGCCACTCCGCGTTCGAGGCCGTCTGGGAGCGGGCAGTGCCGCACGAGGACTTCCGGCTGCACTAGACCGTGTCCGCGTCATCCAGCGTCCAGCAAGCCAAACAGGCTCTCGGCCAGCGCCTGCGCGATATCCGGCGAGACTCCGGACTCAGCGCGCGGGCGGTGGCCGAGGCCGCTGGGTGGCATGAATCGAAGTGCTCCAAGATCCAGAGCGGCCGGGTGATGCCGTCGGAGGCTGACATACGCGTCTGGACGGCCATCTGTGGCGTCCCTGATCAGGCTGCGGACCTCATCGCGACTGCTCGGAACATCGAAGGCATGTACGTCGAGTGGCGCCGCCTCGAACGAGCCGGACTCAAGCGGGCGCAGGAATCCGTGCGCCCGCTGTTCGAGCGGACACGCCGCTTCCGCATGTATCAGTCGTGGGTCGTCCCTGGCCTGCTCCAAACCGCCGCCTACACGCGTGCGGTGCTCCACACGATCGTGTCGCTGCGCAACACGCCCGACGACGTCGATGAAGCCGTCGCTGTACGGATGGAACGGCAGAACGTGCTGCACACCGGAGACCACCGCTTCGCCGTTCTGGTCGAGGAGTGGGTGCTGCGAACGGTCATCGGCACGCCGGACGTCCTCCTGGGCCAGCTTGGCCGTCTGATCGGTATCGGCTCCCTCCCCTCGGTCAGCCTCGGAGTGATTCCCCTCGGGACAACCAGGGGCGCGGGATGGCCGGTTGAGTCCTTCACCATGTACGACGATGCGCAGGTGAACGTCGAGCTTGTCTCCGCCCACCTCACCATCACCCAACCAGCGGAGATCGCCGAGTACGGCCAGACCTTCTCCGAGCTGGCGAGCATCGCGGTCTACGGTGCCGAGGCGCGTTCGCTCATCACCCAGGCCATCAACGCGCTCGGGTGAATCCGGGCAAGGTCTAGCAAGTCCATCGACCGGGCGCAGGCCCCCTCCCTACCGTCGAGGACACAACGAGCCGACAGGAGAGGGCCGTTGCAGGTCACCGATCCCCCGAAGCCGAAGAAGCCCGCCTCACCCCCGTCGCCGAGGCCGCCGGACCTGTAGCCACGCGACGACCTCCACACCTCACCGACCAACAGGGAGGGCCAATGAGCGGAACGGCCGGCAAGCACGCGGGCCAGCAGGACCCGGGCAAGGACAAGCCGTCCAAGGACACCTCGCGCCCGAAGCCGCCTCCGAAGCACGAAAAGAAGGACCAGTGACGGAGAACATCCGCCAGGAGCAGGCCGCCATGCGCGGTCTGCTCCTGGCCATCAGCGAAGAACTCGACAAGCCCGTCCCGCAGGAATGGAAGGACGCGATCAGGGCGACCCCTCGTCACCGGTTCCTGCCGGACCGGATCTGGCTGGACGACGAGAACGGGGATCTCCGGCCCTGCGACCTCCGGGACGAGCCCGACCGGTGGTTCGAGGCCGCCTACGCCAATGGGCCTGTCGTCACGCAGGTCAACGACGGCGAGGAACCCGCCGACGGCGCGGAGGCCTGGGCGTCGTCCTCCGCCTCCTCGCCCGCCATGGTCGTGCGGATGCTCGACGACCTCGGTGTCTGGCCGGGCTTGAACGCCCTGGAGATCGGCACCGGGACGGGCTGGAACGCCGCGCTGCTCGCCCACCGGCTCGGCGCCGACCGGGTCACCTCGATCGAGGTCGACCCTGACGTTGCCCGGCAGGCCCGCGCCTCGCTCAACGCGGCCGGGCTCGCCGTGGAGGCCGTCTGCGGGGACGGCGCCGGCGGCTGGGGCTCGCGGCAGCCGTACGACCGGATCATCTCCACCTGCTCGGTCCGCAGGGTGCCTACGGCGTGGATCGAGCAGACCGCCCCCGGCGGCGTGATCGTCACCCCCTGGGAGAGCCCGATGCTCTCCTTCGGCCTGCTCCGGCTCGTCGTCGACGAGCAGCACACCTACGGGAAGTTCAGCCCGCACGCCTCTTTCATGCTGATGCGCGCCCAGCGGACGGACCTGCGGATCTACCGGGACGTCGTGCGCGACCACCACCAGCCCGACGAGTCCACCACCCGGCTGTCGCCGTGGCAGGTGTGCGGCGAGGACCTGGACGTGCGGTTCGCACTCGGCCTGAAACTCGGCGACGTGTGGACCGCCTGGCACCACGAACCCGACGTCGAGGGGGTGGCCACCCGCCTGTGGGCGGCCACCACGGACGCCACCTCGTGGGCCGCGGTGGACCACGACGGCCGCCAGGAGGACCGGTTCACGGTCTGGCAGTACGGGCCTCGCCGACTCTGGGACGAGATCGAGGAGGCCCACGGCTGGTGGGAGAAGGCCGACCGGCCGGGCCCGGACCGGTTCGGGCTCCGGATCGTCGGCGACGAGCAGCAGGTCTTCCTCGACGGCCCGACCACCGTCATCAGCCGGGTGCCGTAGGACGAGCCCCTCCCGCCCGCTCGTTGGAACCCAACGAGCGGGCGGCAAAGCAGATCTGCGCGACGATGAGGAGGAGCGATGACGAACCCGGTACTTGAGGGCCTGGCCGAGGCCAAGGTTTCCGCCGTGCATCTTGAGATGCGCGACGCCTACCAGCCCAGCGACCCCGAGTTCATCGCATGGCAGCAGGGGAAACACCTTGACCCTGCTGCCGAGCGGTCGTCCTGGTGGCGCCCGTTCCTGGACGTGGTGACCGAGACGACGGCGCGCGGTGTCGTGATGAGGCGCGCCCGGATCGTCTCCGAACCGGTCACCGACTACATCCGGTACGAGTACGACGTGACGTTCCCGAACGTCCGAGCAGGCGAGCAGATCCGCTGGTTTCCCCGCCGGAAGGCGGCCGACATCGCGTTGCCCGGCACCGACCTGTGGCTGTTCGACGGGTCGTCGGTGCTGTTCACGTACTTCTCGGGTGTCGGTGAGGTCGTCGACCGTGAATGGCGCACCGAGCCGGCCGTCGTCGAACTGGTGAAGTCGGCATTCGAGGCGGTGTGGGACCGGGCCACACCGCACGAGGAGTACCGGCTTCACTGATCCACCATGGCCGCCTCGCCTGCACGCCCTGCCCTCGACGGCGATCCCCCTGCCCTGCCCGCGCGTTGGGGACCGACCGGCGGGCGGGGCTGCCCTCGATGGGCAGGGTTGCTGCCCCCGCCGTCCCTATCGCTCCGGGTGCGGGCGGGGTATCCAGGACTCACCGGCCATCGACCCGAAGGGACGCCGATGAGGACCCGTGACAGTGACGACAAGGCGCACGCCCCCTCGACCGCCCGGACACCCGCGCACGCGCCCGCACCCACGCACGCGCCAGCACCCGCACCCGCGCCCGCGCCCGCGCTGCTCGGCCTCCAGGCGTCCGTCGGGAACGCCGCCGTCGTCCGACGACTCCAGCGGGCCGGCCAGGTGCAGCGCTCCGCCGCCGCCGTCCACGACGTGCTGCGCAGCGGCGGCCGCTCGCTCGACGGCGCCACCCGCGCCGACATGGAGGCCCGCCTGGGCGCCGACTTCTCGGACGTCCGGATCCACGACGACAGCGCCGCCCGGAGCTCCGCCGCCGAGATCGGCGCCCGCGCCTACACCTCCGGCAACCACGTCGTCATCGGCGACGGCGGCGGCGACCGGCACACCCTCGCCCACGAGCTGACCCACGTGCTCCAGCAGCGGCAGGGCCCCGTGGCGGGCTCCGACAACGGCTCCGGGCTGAGCGTCAGCGACCCGTCCGACCGCTTCGAGCGCGAGGCCGAGGCCAACGCCCGGCGGGTGATGTCCGGCCCGACCGCAGGCCGCCGAGCCGACCACGCCGCCACCCACGAGGACGAGGAGCACCGGGGCTGAGCCGTCTCGCCCCCGCCCATCAACGGGATCGTTCATCGTTTGTCTACCGCCTTGCCCCATGGTCAGTCCCACGGGGCGCCCCGAACTTTCACGGGCGCGATATGGACGAAAGAGGTACCCGGGGATGAAGGCAGTGAAGGCAGTGCGACGCATGGCCGTCGGGGTGGCGGCCACGGCGCTGGCGCTGACGGGGACGATGCTGGGGGCCGGCACCGCGCAGGCGGCGTACGACCCGACGACCCACACGCTCTGGAACGACGAGCCGCTCTACCCGGGCTGGCACGTCGACTCCGAGAACTCCCGGCTGATCATGCAGTCCGACGGCAACCTGGTCGTCTACCGCGGGTACAACACCCCGAACCCGCTGGCCGTCTGGAACTCCGGCACCCACGTGAACCACTGCGGGTACAAGGCGGTCATGCAGTCCGACGGCAACCTGGTCGTCTACTCCGCCTCCGGGGGCGTCTGCTGGTCCTCCGGCACGTACGGGCACCCGGGCGCCCGGCTGGTGGTGAAGAGGCTCGGCGGCGTCGCCATCTACTGGGGTGACGGCGAGGTCCCCATCGTCACCACGCCCACCAACGACATCCGCATGTGGGCGATGTCCTCGGACCTCTACTGACCACCGCACCGGCCCGGAGCGCCGCTCAGGCGCCCCGTTCGGCGAGCCAGCGGACCAGGTCGGCGACGGACCACTGCGGGCGGGCCGCGAGGCGCGCCGCCACCGACCGCAGGAGTACGGGCAGGTAGCCGCAGAGCTCGGCGACCTCGGCGGCCGGGCCCGGCTCCCGGCGGATCCGCTCGGCGCCGACGACCCGGGCCAGTAGCTCGTACGCGTCCTGCGGCTCCAGCGGGCCGACGGCCAGCCGGGCCGCGTCGGCGGGCAGGGCGCCCGGTTCGGCGCCGGCCACGACGGCCGCGCAGCCCGCCACCGCGGGCAGCAGCGGCGCCGGGTCGGTGACGCCGTCGAGCACGACCAGCACCCGCCGTCCGGCGAGCGCGGCCCGGTAGCGCACGCCCAGTTCGCCGACACCGGCGTCCTCGACGGGCCGCTCCCCCAGGGCCCGCAGGAAAGCGGCCAGCACCGCTCCCGGCTCCGCCGTCCCGCCGGCCGCGTACAGCTGCCCGTCCGGGAAGGCGTCCTGGACGGTGTGCGCCAGGTGCACCGCGAGCGCGGAGGTGCCGCTGCCGGCCGGCCCGGACAGGCCGAGCACCGGCGAGGCCCCGGCATCACCGCCGTCGACATCACCGCCGGCACCGGCACCGGCACCGGACCGCAGGATCCGCTCGGCCTCCCGCACCTGGGCCGCCCGCCCGACCAGGTCGGGGATGTCCGGCGGCAGCTGGCAGGGCCGGGCGGGCCGGCACGGCGGTACCGGGGCGGACGGCGCCGCGAGCTCGGCGTCCCCTCTCCGGATGCGGGCGTGCAGGTCCGCGACCGCCGGTGCCGGTTCGAGCCCCAGCTCGCGGTCCAGCCGTTCGCGCAGCGCCTCGAAGGCGGCCAGCGCCTCGGCCGTCCGCCCGCAGCGGTGCAGGGCCAGCAGGTGGAGGCGCTGCACCTCCTCGTCGCGCGGGTGTGCGGCGGCGAGCGCGTCCAGCGCGGGCAGCGCCTCGGCGTGCCGGCCGAGCGCCAGGTCCAGGTCGTGCAGCACCTTGACGGCGGCATGGTGACCGGCGGCGAGCCGTTCGCGGGCGCGTTCGGCGAAACCGCCGGGCACGCCGTCCAGCGCACGCCCCTCCCACAGCGCGAGCGCGCCGGCGAGCAGTTCCCGGGCCCGCACCGGGTCGTCGTAGCGCAGCGTGACGGCCTCACCCACCCCGGCCTCGTAGCGGAACAGGTCGACGGCGGCCCGGTCGACCTCCAACCGGTAGCCACCGGCGGTGGCGACCAGCAGGCCGGGGGCCGCGAGGGCACGGCGCAGCCGGTGCGCGTGGGTGCCGATCTGGCCGGCCGGGGCCTTGGGCCAACGGGCGACATCCTCGCCCCACAAGCCCTCGACCAGCCGTTCAGTGGGCACGAGCTGGCCCGGGGCAAGCAGCAGGGCGGCCAGCACGGCCCGCTGCTGCGGCCGACCGAGATCGATCTCGTGGCCGTCGCACCGGGCCCGCAGCGGCCCCAGAACACAGAATTCGAGCCCCATGCCCCCACCCCTCGAAGCCATGAGTTCAAGTACACAATCCGTGACAGAGCATAGGTGACCGGATCAGGGGGCGCCGCCGTCCGTACGGAAGTGGCGTGATCCGGGCACCGGACGACATTCGGGGACGGGACATGGTTGACATCGGGGCGTCCGGGCTGCGGTTCGGACTGCTGGGACCACTGCGCGCCTGGCACGGGGAGCGGGAGATCGAACTGGGCCGACCGCAGCAGCGGGCCGTCCTGGCGGTGCTGCTGGACGCCGCCGGACGGACGGTGGCGACGCCGGTGCTGGTGGAGGGGGTGTGGGGCGGGGCCGCACCGGCCGACCCCCGCAAGGCCGTCCAGCTGGCCGTCTCCCGGCTGCGTTCGGCCTTCAAGCCGTACACCGGGCCGGATCCGCAGCGGATGCCGCTGGTGCGGGTCGGCGACGGGTACGCGCTGCGGGTGCCGGACGCGGAGGTGGACGCGGCCCGCTGGGAGGAACTGCTGGCCACGGCCGGACGGCTGCGCGGCGAGCAGGCCCCGCCGCAGGAGGTCCGGGAGGTCCTGCTGGCCGCGCAGCGGCTGTGGGTCGGCGAACCGCTGGCCGGGTTGCCGGGGCCGCACGCCGAGGCCGTCCGCTCCCGCCTCGCCGAACAGCGACTTCACGCCAAGGAGACGCGGCTGGAGCTGGACGCGGAGATCGGCGACCACACCGGTCTGACGGCCGAGGCCGCCGCACTCGCCCTGGAACACCCCGAACGGCCCCGGCTGACCGCCGTCCTGATGCGCGCCCTCTACCAGGCGGGCCGCAAGGCCGAGGCGCTCGCCGTGTACGAGGACGCCCGCCGCCGACTGCCGTCCGGCGGGGACGGGCCCACCCGGCACGAGGACACCCGCCGGCCGCCGACGGCCGCCGCCGCCGCTCCGACGGCCGAGGACGGCCCCGCCGCACTGCACCTGCGGATCCTGCGCGAGGACCCGTCCCTGCTGCCCGCCCCCGCCGCCTCCGCCTCCGTCCGCGCCGAACCCGCCGCCGCCTGGCAGCCGCCCGACCAACTGCCCGACGGCCTGGCCGACTTCACCGGCCGCACCGAGGAGGTCGAGACCCTGGTGGACCGCCTCGCCGGGGCCGGCGGGCGAGCCGTCGTGGTCTCCGCCCTGGACGGCATGGGCGGGGTCGGCAAGACCACACTCGCCGTGCACGTCGCCCGACAGGCCCACGGACGCTTCCCCGACGGGCGGCTCTTCGCCGACCTGCGCGGCGCCGACCGCACCCCGCTGGACCCGGGCGCGGTGCTCGCCGGCTTCCTGCGCGCCCTCGGCGTGGCCGCCGCCGAGATCCCGCTCGACACCGGGGAGCGCTCCGCCCTCTACCGCTCGGCACTGGCCGGGCGGCGGGTCCTCGTCGTCCTCGACAACGCCGCCACCCTCGGCCAGGTCGAACCACTGCTGCCCGGCTCGTCCGGCTGCGCCGTCCTGGTCACCAGCCGCGTCCGGCTGGCCGGCCTCGCCGGGGCGCACCAGATGCGCCTGGACACCCTGCCGCCCGCCGAGGCACTGGAACTGCTGACCCGGATCATCGGCGCCGACCGCGTCGACGCCGAACCCGGGGCCGCCGAGGAGATCGTGCGGGCCTGCGGACTGCTGCCGCTCGCCGTGCGCATCGTCGCCTCCCGGCTCGCCGCCGACCCCGCGCTCACCCTGGCCGCGCTCGCCGACGGGCTGCGCCGGGAACACCGGCTGGCCGAACTCAGCGACGGCGAACGGACCGTGGAGGCCACCTTCGCCCTCTCCTACCACCGCCTCGACGCCGAACTCGCCCGCGCCTTCCGCCTGCTGTCCCTGCCCGACGCCCCGGACGTCCCGCTGCCCTGCGCGGCCGCGCTGCTCGGCCGCACCGAAGCCGAGACCGACGAACTCCTCGAAGCGCTCGTCGACCTCAACCTGCTGCACTCCCCCCGCTTCGGCCGCTACGGCTTCCACGACCTGGTCCGCGACTACGCCCGCGGCCGGCTCGCCGCCGAGGAGCCCGCCGCCGAACACACCGCCGCCGCCGACCGGCTGGTCGACTACTGCCTGGCCACCGCCCGCAACGCCGACCGCGCCGCCCGCAAGGCCGACCCGGTCGAACTCAGCCTGCTCGACGCACCCGTCCGCTCCCCCGGCAAGACGATCACGGACGGGCCCGCCGCCGTCCGCTGGATGCGCGAACAGGCCGGCGTGCACGCCTCCGCCATCGCCCTGAGCTGCGCCGACGCGGCGCTGCCGCTCGACCGGGCGGCCGAACTCGCCGACCGGATGGGCTCCGTACTCGCCGAACGCACCCAGACCCGCGACATCGCCGACCTCTCCGACCGCATCGCCCGCGAGGCCGCCGCCCGCGGCGACCACGGCCCGCTCGCCCTCGCCCGCTACGTGCGCGGCGGCATGCTCTGGCACATCAACCGCTACGCCGAGTCCGAGCAGGACATCCGCCAGGCCGTCGCGCTCTGCCAGGACGACGACGGCGGCAACGGGGGCAGCGGCGACGGCCCGAAGGTCCGCGTCCTCGCCAAGGCCCTGCTCACCCTCGGCGGCAACGCCCGCGTCCACGGCCGCTACGCCGACGCCGCCCGACACGCCGGCCGCGCCGCCGACCTGTTCCGCCGCCTCGGCGCCGAACGCTCCGAGGGCAGCGCCCTCGGCGAGTTCGCGTTCAGCTGCGCCCAGACCGGCCGGCTGGCCGAGGCCCGGGACGCCGCCGAGCGCGGCGCCCGCCTGATGAGCGGCTCCGGCCCGGTGTCCGCTGCCACCGGCCGCTACTACCTGGCCCGGGTCCTGCGCCTGTGCGGCGACCCGGAGGCGGCGCTCGCCCACGCGGCCGGCGCCCGCGACGAGTTCGCCGCCCTCCAGGTGACGGTGTTCGCGGCGGCGGCGGGCGACCTCGCCGCCCGGATCCACGCCGAGGCCGAGCGCTGGCTGCTCGCCGCCGACGCCGCCGAGGCGGCGCTGCCGCTCGCCCGCCGCACCAGCGCCGCCCTGGAGGCCGCGCTGCTGCGCACCCTGGGCACCGCGCTCACCGGCCTCGGCCGCCCCCGCCAGGCCCGCGCCTGCCTCGCGGACGCGCTGGAGGTGTACGAGCGGCTCGGACTCGGCGAGGACGCCGAGCGGACCAGGGCCCTGCTGGACGGCCTGCCGCAGCCCTAGGTCCCGGCCGATCTCGGCGGGCCGGACGAGACCTGGCAGGCCCTGGGCCCGGGGGCCGCCCCCCTTGTTGATCACTTGTCTACCGCGGTCCGCGATCTTCTCTCTCGTCAGGTCGCGGACCGCACCAGTGCGGAGCCGGGGCCACTCCCATCGAAGATAGGCGCCACTCATGCCCACGCTCCCGCAGAACGGCCAGGTCTGGACCCTCAAGTCCGCGAACGGAACGGTCGCCGACGTGCGCTCCAGCCAGAGCAGCCCGGGCACCCCGGTCCAGTCCTGGGGCCCCAACGGCACCACCGCCCAGGGCTGGGTCTTCTGGGCCAAGGACGGCGGCAGCTGGCTCCTGGAGACCCAGCTCACCAACGGCAGGCACGCCCCCGGCCAGGCCGTCGTCATCGACTACAACTACTCCACCGGCCAGACCTGGCTGTTCAACGAGCACGGGCAGCCCAACCAGCGCTGGGTGCTGGACGTCATCGACAACGACTGGTTCCGGGTCCGGACCGTCCGCGGCGACGAGGGCCAGCTGTTCCTCACCGCGGCCGCCCCCGGCGCCCCGCTCACCCTCACCAAGCAGGACGACAACAACCCGGCGCAGCGCTGGCAGCTCATCCCGGCCGGCGGCCAGAACGGCAGCGCCGGCGGCCAGCAGCAGCCCCAGCCCCAGCCGCAGCCGCAGCCCGGCGGCGACTTCCGCACCGAGATGCTGGCCTCCGTCAACACGGAGCGCGGCCGGGCCGGCCTCCAGCCGCTGCGGCTCGACGACCGCCTGAGCGCCGCCGCCCAGCGGCACGCCAACGACATGGCGTCCCACGACCTCACCCAGCACGACGGCACCGACGGCAGCAACCCGTGGGACCGCATCCACGCCGCCGGCTTCCAGTTCCGCTCGGCCGCCGAGAACGTCACCCCGGGCAACAGCGTGGCGGAGGCCATGCAGATGTGGATGAACAGCCCGCACCACCGCGACAACATCCTGGGCCGCGACTTCACCTCCATCGGCATCGGCTACACCCCCCGCCAGCGCGGCAACTGGGGCCGCTACGTCCAGACCTTCGCCCAGGCCTGACCTCCCCGTCCCCTCAGCCGTCACAGCAGCCACAGCAGCCACAGCAAGCAAGGAGCCACCCTCATGTCCTCGAACGCGGCGGACCTGATCCGCGTCGCCCGAGACGAGGTCGGATACCAGGAGGGCCGCAGCGGCTCGCACTGGAACAACATCCAGAAGTACTCCCCGGCCGTCCCCGGCCTGGAGTGGTCCCAGGGCGAGGCCTGGTGCGCGACCTTCGTCGCCTGGTGCGCCCAGCAGTCCGGCAACGCCGGGCTGTTCCCGGTGACGGCCTCCTGCGCCGAGGGCGTCGCCTGGTTCAGGGACCGCGACCGCTTCACCGACTACCCGGTGATCGGCGGCCAGGTGTTCTACGGCCCCGGCGGCGGCAGCCACACCGGCATCTGCGTCGCCTACACCAGCTCCACCATCACCACCGTCGAGGGCAACACCAACGACGACGGCAGCTCCGAGGGCGACGGCGTCTACCTCAAGACCCGTGACCGCAAGTCGAGTTGGGTGTACGGGTACGGCGTCCCGGACTTCGCCGACGGCGTCATCCTCGCCGACCCGCAGTGGCGGGACCGCCAGGGGGCCGTCTACTTCGGGCAGGAGGCCTCCGCCGCCGACCAGCCGAACGGCGGCGCCCGGCCCCAGGCCGACAGCAGCGGGGACGGAGGCGGGGGCGAGGGCGGCTACGAGCCCTTCCCCGGCGCCGACTTCTTCCAGGACGGCCAGAAGAGCGACGTCATCACCCGGATGGGAGAGCGCCTGGTCGCCGAGGGCTGCTCCGCCTACGCCGAGGGCCCCGGCCCCGAGTGGTCCGGGGCGGACCTCGAATCCTTCCGCAACTGGCAGCACAAGCTGGGTGACTCCGGCAGCGACGCCGACGGAGTCCCCGGCCCCAAGCAGTGGGACGCCCTCCAGGTCCCGCGCGGCTGACGCCGCACCTCGACCACACCCGGATCCACCACACCCAAGAAGGAGAACCCGATGAAACCCGTCACCCGTACCCGCAGGTTCCTCGCCGGGCTCGGCGCCGTCGCGGCCGTCGCGGGGGCGGCCGTGGTCACCGCCCCGGCCGCGCACGCCGCCGGCTGCGAGCTGGCGCCGAACCTGCAGACCGTCACCGCCGTCTACAACGGCGCCACCGGCGTCCTCGACCTGCCGGCCAACACGGAGACCAACGGCCAGCGGATCGGCGTCTACCAGGGCAACCAGAGCCCCGCGCAGACCTGGTCGTTCTGGGGCTACTGCGACGGCACCACCGCCATCTCGCACGGCTCGGCCGGCAAGGTCGTCGACCTCGACACCGGCTCGGGCGCCGTCCAGCTCTGGGACACCCCCGGCGGCTGGGACGGCCTCAACCGCCCGGCCGGCGACTGGCTGCCGGCCAACCAGAAGTGGATCCGCACCAGCGAGGACCGCGGCTGGTACCTGATCCAGAACGCGGCCACCGGCCAGTGCCTCAAGTCCAACGGCGTCGCCCAGCTCACCTCGGTGACGTCCTGCAACGGCAGCGACCCGGCCCAGCGCTGGAAGATCGGCTGACGGCTCCCCGAGAGGGGTCCGACGGTTCCCGCCCGGGGCGCGAATCGTCGGACCCGGCCCGTCCCCGGTCCGTTCGCCGACTCCGGCGGGCGGACCGGTCCGCGCCCACCACCCTCCGCCCGAGCCACCCCTGGGCCGGCGGAGGGGTTCGTCGGCGAGCCGGTCCTCGACCTGCTCGCCCACGAGTGGGCCCCGTGACACGCCGCCGAACCCCTCCCCGACGGCGTGTCACGGTCAGGCGTCCGCCGTCACCGCGCTGCGGGCGTCTCACGCTCCGGCGTCCGCCGTCAACGCGCCGCAGGCACCCGCGCCGTCACCGCGCCACAGGCACCCGGTGGATCCGCAGGAAGGCGTCGACACCGAGCGCCGCGATCCGGGCGAGTTCCTCGTCCGCCACCGGCAGGGCGCCCCAGAACGAGCGCTCGGCGACGCCGTGGAAGGTCAGCAGCGTGAACTGCTCGGCGGTCTGCGGGGCGTCGTCGACGGCCAGCAGGCCTCGGTCCGCGATCGCCTCGAACCGCTGCGCGAGGTCGCGCTGCGAGGCGATCGGGCCGGCCTCCAGCCACGCCTCCAGGACGTCGGCCGGGATGTTGGCGACCTCGGCGCGGATGGCCCGGCCGAGCGCGCCGCGGTCCCCGGCCGAGAGGACGGCCCGGGCCCGTTCGACCGCGAAGTCGGTGAGGCCCTGGCGCAGGTCCACCACCCGGTCGAGGTGCTTGTCCATCAACTCGCGCATGACCTCGGTCAGTTCGGCCGAGTTCTGGAGTGCGACGGAGAGGAAGAGGGTCTCCTTGTCGGCGAAGTGGTTGTAGACCGTGCGCTTGGACACCCCGGCCTCCGCCGCGATCGCGTCCATGCTGGCCCGGACGTATCCCTCGCGCCCGAACACCGCCGTCGCGGCCCGCGTGATCGCCTTGCGCTTCTCCGGCCGTCCCGCTCCGCCCGTCGCCGCCACGGCGTCACTCCTCATCTACCGGGACTCTCGAAAACTGCCCGGTGTAGTGTCTCCCGAGCCCGCCTGAGCCGGGTTGCCATCGAACAAGGGTGCTCTATGCTGCCTACAACCTCTACACCCGTGTAGAGGGAATTCAACAGCACGCCTGCCCCCGACCGGAACACGGAAGCCGAGCGCGGGAACCGGCCGGCCGAACAGCAGCGTCCAGAAGTGGCAGCGCACAACGGCTCATCACACGAGGACCGGGCGCAGGCGCCACAGGGGCGCAAGGCACGGGAACACCGGGGGTGAGTGCGTGGCGGGGCGGCGAGGACGGACGTCCAACCAGGAGGCACGCGGGCGAACGCCAGGCCAGGAGACGCAGGCGCGGACGACCGACCAACGGACGGCCGACCAGCGGTCACCGGGGCGGACACCCGACCGGCGGGCACCGGGGCGCACCTCCGACCAGGGAGCCCGTCGGCGGGCGAACAAGGCCCCCGTCCGCCCCTTCCCCGGCGGAGCGGCCCTGCCCGTGGCCCTGGCCGTGGGGCTGCCGGCGGTGGGCGCCGGGATCGACGAACTCTCCGGCCCCGGCATGGGGACGGCCTTCCTGGTGGGCGCCGTGCTCGGCACCGGCCTGGCGGCCGCACTCAGCAGCCGCAATGGCTGGTGGTGGGCCCTCGCCTCCACTCCGCTGCTGGTCCTGGGGGTGACGGCCGGCGCGGAACTGCTGGCCAACGGCGACGCCTACCGGGGCAAGAACCTGGCCACCGGCTCCGCGAAGTGGGTGGTCCACGACTTTCCCGTGATGGCCGCGGCCGCCGCAGCGGCCGCCCTGGTGATCGTGGTCCGGCTGGTCCGGGACCGGAGGAGGGACCATGGCTGAGAACCCGCAGACCCGGGACGGGGGCCGCGCCGCCGCGCCCCCGACCCGCCGCACCTCCCCCCTGCTGATCGCGGGCCGGACGCTGGCCTGCTCGGTCGCCCTGGCGGTGTTCGGCGCCAGCGGGGTGGTCTGGTACGAGGTGACGTCCCTCACCGACGGGATGACCACCTCCAACGCCATCGCCGAGACCAAGAAGAACGCGCCCAAGCACCTCGACAACTCCGTCAACATCCTGCTGATCGGCCTCGACAGCCGCAAGAACATGGACGGGACGGACCTGCCGCCGGAGTTCGTCCAGGACGAACTGCACGCCGGCCACAGCTCCGACATCGGCGGCTACAACACCAACTCCCTGATCCTGCTGCACATCCCAGCCGGCGGCGGCAAGGCGCAGGCCGTCTCCATCCCCCGTGACGACTACGTCATGACCTACACCGGGGACGGCAAGCAGGCCGGCATGCGCAAGATCAAGGAGGCCTACGGCGAGGCCAAGGAGAAGGCCACCCCGGCCCTCCAGGCGAAGGGGCTCAAGGGCGCGGACCTGGAGAAGGCCGGCCGCGACGCCGGCCGGGCGGCCACCATCCAGACCGTGCAGAAGTTCCTCGACCAGCCCGTCGACCACATAGCCGAAGTCAACCTGATGGGCTTCTACGACATCGCCAAGGCCGTCGAACCGATCGAGGTCTGCCTCACCCACGACACCAAGGACCCGGCCATGGAGGGCCAGGGCTCCGGTGCCGACTTCCACAAGGGCATCAACAAGCTCAACGCCTCCCAGGCGCTCTCCTTCGTCCGCCAGCGCCACAACCTGGACGGCCCGGACGGCAACAGCGGCGACTTCGCCCGCACCCACCGCCAGCAGGCCTTCATCTCCTCCGTCGTGCACAAGCTCAAGCAGGACGGCGTCATCAGCGACCTCGGCAAGCTGCAGCAGCTGTTCGGCGTGGTGCAGAAGGACCTGGTCATCGACAACGAGTGGAACGTCCTCGACTTCGCCCAGCAGGCCCCCAACCTCACCGGCGGCAACGTCGAGTTCAACACCCTGACCTTCGACGGCTTCGGCACCCGCAACGGCCAGGACGTCAACCTGGTCACCCCCGCGAAGCTCCAGAAGGTCGTCAAGCAGATCTTCGGCTACGCCGACTCCGCGCCGGCCGCCCCCGACGCGGCGGGCGACACGCCCGCCCCGGCGGCCCCCTCCGGGCCGGCCACGACCGCGCCGCCCACCACCAAGGCCGCCGCCCCCACCACCGTGGACGTCTTCAACGCCTCCACGGCCGCCGGGGTCTCCTCCACCGCCGAGTCCAAGGCCCTGGTCGCGATGGGCTTCAAGGCGGGCAAGACCGGCAGCGCCGCCGCGAAGCCCAAGACCACCACCGTGGCCTACGGCAAGGGCGCCAAGGAGGCGGCCGACCAGATCGCCGCCCGCTACGGCGTCACCGCCATGGAGTCCGCGTCGGCCCCCGCCGACCGGGTGGTCGTCACCCTCGGCACCGGCTTCACCGGCGCGACCGACGACAAGACCGGCGCCGCAGCGCCGGGCGGCGGCGCGACCGGGGCCCCGTCCGACCCGGCGGCCAACCTGCCCGTACAGGGCCCGTCGGTCGACGCCCAGAGCGACGGCGGCATCCCCTGCGTCTACTGACACCCCGCACCTGACGCACCGCACCGAGCCGTGGGGAGGCTCCCACCAGGGAGCCTCCCCACGGCTTTTCCCCACGGCTTTTCCCCACGCCCTTCCCCCGCGTCCGACCCCAGGGCGGACACCCCTCGCATGATTCTCCGTACTATGTATAGTGTACAGCGTACGGGATAACCGCGCGCTCGCGCCGACGAGAGGGCTCCGCCATGCAGATCACCACCACCACCCTCGCCCTGACCGTCGAGGACGTCGCCGCCTCCGCCGCCTTCCTCCAGCGGCACTTCGGCTACACCGAGGAGATGTCGGCCGACGGCTTCGTCTCGCTCCAGCACCCCGGCGGCGGGGTCGGCGTCGTCTGCCTGCGACGCGGCCTGGAGGTGCTGCCCGAGGACCAGCGCGACCGGACCGCGACCGGCGTCATCCTGGCGTTCGTCGTCGAGGACCTCGCCGGCGAGGAGCGGCGGCTGCGCGGCGAAGGGGTCGAGATCACCCTGCCGCTGCGCGAGGAGCCGTGGGGCGAGAAGCTGTTCCAGGTCACCGACCCGAACGGGGTCGTGATCGAACTGGTCGAGTGGGCCGAGCGGTAAACCGCCCCCCCAGCAGTGACCGAGGCCCGAAACGGCGGCGCCCCCTCGGCCATCGGGCCGAGGGGGCGCCGCCGTGACCGGACCGGACCGGTCAGTCCACCGTCCAGGTGTCGCCGCCCGCCAGCAGCGCGGCCAGGTCGCCCGGCCCGCGATCGGCCTGCGCGGCGGCCAGCTGCCCCGCCATCAGCTCGTCGTAGACGGGTCGGTGGACGTCGCGCAGGACGCCGATCGGGGTGTGGTGGAGGGTGTCGGCGTCGGCGATCCGGGACAGCGCGAAGGCGGTGGCCGGGTTGGCCGCGTGGGCGTCGTGGACCAGGACCCGCGCCTCGTTGTCCGCGGTCACCGGCGCGGTGAACAGCTCGCC
>NZ_JBIUSS010000026.1:0-139157 GCF_044741445.1 Kitasatospora sp. NPDC088160
GGTTACATTCCGAACCCGGAAGCTAAGCCTTACAGCGCCGATGGTACTGCAGGGGGGACCCTGTGGGAGAGTAGGACGCCGCCGAACAATCATTCCGAAAAGACCCCCTCCCGTCCGGGAGGGGGTCTTTTTGCGTTAACCTCTGCCAACACACGAACCAGAGTTTGTCGGAGAGGCGCGATCCGTTGCAGAACCTGACCCTTACCTGGCAGTCCGCCGGGGGCGCCGCGGTCGCTCTCTACGGCGGGGCGTACGCCGCCGCCAGGGTCCGGAAGCCGTCCTTGTCGGCGCTGTTGCGGGAGGCCGGCACGCTGCTGGCACTGTTCGCGCTCTGGCAGCTGGTGGGTCACCTCTCGGTGAGGAGCGGGGACCACGCGCTGGACCGGGCGGATTGGATCCACCGCACCGAGTCGGCGATCGGTCTACCGGACGAGGCGTCCTGGCAGTCGGCCGTCACGCCGTACCCGGTGCTGGTGAGGCTCGCGAACTACTACTACGCGGCGATGCACTTCGCGGTGATGCTGGCGGTGCTGCTCTGGGTGTTCGTGCGGCACCGGGAGCGGTACGCGTGGGTGCGGAACACGGTGGTGATCACCACGGCGGTGTGTCTGCTGGTGCAGTTCATCCCGGTGGCGCCGCCCCGGATGCTGCCGCAGCACGGGTTCGTCGACGTGGCCGCCGAGTACGGGCAGTCGGTGTACGGGGGCGCGGTGGGCGGTGTGGTGGTGGCCGACCAGCTGTCGGCGATGCCCTCGGTGCACGTCGCGTGGTGCGTGCTGGCGGCGGTCGCGGTGGTGCGGGTCTCGCGGAGCCCGCTGCGGTGGGCGATGGTGCTGCACCCGGTGCTGACCGTCGCGGTGGTCGTGGTGACCGCGAACCACTTCTGGGCGGACGGCATCGTCGCCGTCGTGATCCTGCTGTTCGCGTACGCCGCCCAGGCCCTGGTGGCACGTCGCCGGGGTCGGGCCTCCGTCGACACGGAGGTCCGACCCCGGCGCGCGACGGCGGATCAGCCGCAGCGGGTCACTTGACGGGCAGGGCGATCCTGCCCCAGGAGCCGTTGCTGAGCGCGGAGGTGGCCCAGTACCAGGCGGTGAGCCCGGAGACGGCCGCGATCCAGCCGGCGAACTTGGCGAGGCCGCTGTAGCCGCCGAAGGCGGCGATGGCGTTCAGCAGCAGGGACAGCGTCAGCAGGCCGTAGACGGCGCGGCTGAACAGGCCAGCGCCCCAGCTGGCGGCGGTCAGGGTGAGGGCGAGCAGGGCCCAGAGCAGGAGGAACAGGCCGGCGGCGTTCTTGCCCGCCCCGCCGGCCGCCGACCAGGTCGCCCAGAAGGCGCCGAGGCTGGTGAAGGCCGTTCCGGTGAAGCCCTCGCCGCCGCGGAGCTGCCACAGGCCCGCGATGAAGAGGGTGACTCCGCCGACCAGGTGGGCGAGATGTGCCGCGTCCCCGACCCCGGTGCCGCTCAGGACGCCGGTGGAGAGCAGGCCGTAGGCGAGCAGTGTGAGGCCGAGTGCGAGGTAGCCGAGGTTACCCGCGTCGGCTCCGGTGGAGCGGGCGTTCGTTGCCCCGGTAGCTTCGTTGCTCACCGGAGGCTCCTTTCACTTTGGGCGCGCGCAGGGCGCAGTCAACGCAGTGGTGTGGTCCGATGAGGTGGATGCGCGCGACCGCGCCGAGGGCGCACGGCTGGAGCGTGCGCGGGCTGCGGTCAGAAGTGATGGGCCGGCGGAAGAGCCGCCGGTCGTGTCCCCGCCGGGGGATTCCCCGGTGAGATCGGTGTACCCGGCCGTACTCGCTTGTACCCTTGTGAATATAACAATTTGTGACGATGTCAGTTGTGGAACGCTCAGGGCCGACCGGGACGCCGGGGGCTGACCGAGAGACGGCGTCGGCTCACGAGGTGCGCTGGGTCGGCACCCGCAGGGTCAGGATGGCCATGTCGTCGGACGGCGGTTCCGGGGCGAAGCGCTCGACGGCGCGCTGCACCCGCATCGCGACCGCCCCGGCGGTCAGGCCGGTACAGCCCGTGAGCACCTCGGCGAGGCCGTCGTCGCCCAGCATCCGGCTGCCCTCGCGGCGTTCGGTGACGCCGTCGGTGACGCACAGCAGGACCTCGCCGGGGGAGAGCACCAGGCGCTCGGCGGTGAGGTCGAGGTCCTCCATGACGCCGAGCAGCGGCTGCGGGGTGGCGGCCCGGTCGACCTGGCCGTCGGTGCGCAGCCGGAGCGGCAGCGGGTGGCCGGCGCAGACCAGGGACAGCTCGGTGCTGCCGTCCGGGCGGGGCGTCAGCTCGCCGTAGAGCAGGGTGAGGAAGCGGCTGCGCGAACCCTCGTCCAGGATGGCCGCGTTGAGGCGGCGGAGCACCTGCGGTGCGTCCAGGCCCTCGCGGGCGAGCAGGCGCAGCGAGTGCCGGGCGAGGCCGGTGACCGAGGCGGCCTCGGGGCCGGTGCCGCAGACGTCGCCGATCGCGAAGCCGTAGGTGCCCTCGCGGATGGTGAACAGGTCGTAGAAGTCGCCGCCGACCTCGTTGCCCTCGCCGGCGGCCTGGTAGTAGACGTCGACCTCGACGCCCGGGATCTCGGGCAGGTCCGGCGGGAGCAGGCTGCGTTGCAGGGCCTGGCTGGTGGCGGTGCGCTCGGAGTAGAGGCGGGAGTTGTCGAGTGCGAGGGCGGCCCGGCGGGAGAGGTCCTCGGCGAGTTCGAGGATCTCCTGGCGGAACCGGACGCCGGCCGGGACGCCGAGCGCGAGCAGCCCGATGACCCGGTTGCGGGCGGTCAGCGGCAGGACGACGGTCTCGCCGAGCAGTCCGGCGAGTTCGGGGCTGTCGGTGAGGCCGCCGGCGGCGGCGGTCTCGGCGGGCGCCGACCAGAAGCGGACGCCGTGGGTCGGGCCGGCGTCGGGGGCCGGGGTCTTGTCGAGCAGGTCGCGCAGCGGGTCGATCCGGTCCTCGTCCTCGTGCAGGACGAAGGCGAGGCCGGCCGCGGCGCGGTGGTCGCCCTTGGTGTAGACGGCGCACCAGGAGGCGAGGGTGGGGACGGCCATCTGGGCCATCAGGGCGAGGGTCTGCTCGTGTTCGAGGGTGCCGGCGAGCAGGTCGGAGGCCTCGACGAGGAAGGACAGCGAGCCCCGGCGGAGTCGTTCGAGCTCGGTCAGCCGGGTGCTCTCGACGGCGAGGGCGACCCGGTCGGCGGCGAACTGCAGCCGCAGGGCGTCCTCGTTGTCGTAGCGGCCGGGCGCGGCGGTGGCGATGCCGAGCGAGCCGATCAGCCGGCCCTCGACCTTGAGCGGGACGGTGACCAGGGAACGCATGCCGCTGCCGGTGAGCAGGGGCAGGCCGGTCGGGCGGGCGGTGAGGTCCTCGTGGACGGAGGGCAGCCGGGCGGAGTCGTAGCGGCTGCCGGTGTCGACCGGGAAGCGGGTGTGCCGGCGGTGTCCGGAGGTGAAGCCGGTGGCGGCGCGGACCTCGAACTCGGTCTCGTCGTCGGTGGTCAGCAGCAGGTACGCGGCGTCGGCGTCGAGCAGGTCGCGGGCGCGTTCGACGGTGCGCTGGAGCAGGGTGTCGAGGTCGTCGGTGGCGACCGGGCCGGCCAGCAGGTCGAGTCGGGGGCCGGTCGGGTCGGAGCGCTCGCCGGGCAGGGCTCGGGCGGGGGAGCGGAGCACCGCGCGGTCGGGTTCGAGGACGAGCAGGCAGAGGGTGGAGGGGACGCCCTCGGTGTCGCGCACGCGGACCTGGACGCCGTACACCTCGACCTCGTGGCCGTCCGCGCGGCGGACGCCGTAGCCGCCCTCCCAGCGGGCCAGTCGCAGGGTGTCGGCGAGGCCGAGGCCGCGGCCGGCGGACTGCGGCCAGACGGCGAGGTCGGCCCAGGGGCGGCCGAGGACGGTGGTGGCGGGGTACTGGAAGAGCGCCTCGGCGTCCGGGTTCCAGGCGAGGACGCGGCCGTCCTCGTCGAGCTGGACGACGGCGACGTGCACCGGGCCGGGGCCGCTGGGCAGGTCGCTGCCGGGGGTCGCGGGGACGGCGTAGCGGGTGCCGGCCACGGGGGCGGGCAGGGCGAGCCGGAACCAGACGGTCTTGCGCCCGGCCGCGTACTCGACGCCCCAGCGCTCGGCGAGGGCGGAGCACATCAGCAGGCCGCGGCCGCCCTCGCCGTCGGGGTCGGCGTAGCGGTCGGAGGAGGTGACGGGGCCGTCGCCGAGGGAGGGCAGGCCGCGTTCGGGGTGGTGGTCGGTGACTTCGATCCGGACGGTGCCCTCCTCGCGCAGGCAGCACACCTCGGCGGCGGTGCCGGCGTGGACGACGGCGTTGGTGACCAGTTCGCTGACCAGGACGACGGCGTCGTCGACGACCTCGGGCAGACCCCAGCCGAGCAGCGCGTCCCGTACGAAGCCCCGGGCGGCGGCTGCGGACCGGCCGTCGGGGGCGAAGGTGGCGGCTGCGCGCGCGGTGACCACGTTGCCACTTCTCCTCTGCTGCTCTGGCCTTGACTGTCCGGGGCGTGGCGCCGACTCCCGGTGCGTGCCGCCGGGGTGGCGGCGCTGGGTCGGGTCATGGCCCGGTGCAGCGCTCCACCCTACTTTCCGCTTGGTTCCCCGTGGGGGCGGGGCGTTGAAACAGGCACCTGAGAGTGATTCTGCCCACCTGTTTCGGACGGTCGGCTACCAACCGGGCGCAACCGGCCGTATACCCGGCGCCGGTGCTGCCAGACTGGGGGGTCCGCGACGGCCGGTCGGAGCAGTACGGTCGATGCGGGTGCCGGTGTGCCGCGTGGGGCGCCGGTACGCAGCCCGACCGGGCCGGTGCCCCGGTGCGTGCCGTACCGGCACGGACGGTCACCGGAAAGTTCACGATGTGGGAGGGGCCCGTTGAGTTCGGCCACCAAGGACGCAACCGGTACGACGCCGCCCGTTCCGCGCGGTGGGCGGTCCGGGACCGCGCCGCGGAACGCGGCCGGCCGGCGAGTGAGCCACAACCGGGGGGCGGAGCCGGCCGAACTGCGGAAGCTGTTGGCCGCGCTGACCGCGATGCGGGACGGCAACTTCCGCCGCCGGCTGACGGTTCCGGGGGACGGGCCGCTGGCGGAGATCGCCGCGGTGTTCAACGAGGTCGCCGAGCGCAATCAGCACCTGACCGGAGAACTGGCCCGGGTGCGGCGGGCGGTGGGCCGCGAGGGCCGGCTGAACGAGCGGCTGGAGACCGGCGCGGGCGAGGGCGCCTGGATGGCGGCCGTCGACAACTGCAACGCGCTGATCGACGATCTGGCCCGTCCGATGGCCGAGGTGGGCCGGGTGCTCTCGTCGATCGCCGAGGGCGACCTGGACCAGAAGATGGAGCTGCGCTCGCTGCACAGCAACGGGGTGAGCCACCCGCTGCGCGGCGAGTACCTCAAGATCGGCCGGACCGTCAACGGGCTGGTGGACCAGCTCTCGGAGTTCACCGACGAGGTGACCCGGGTGGCCCGCGAGGTGGGTACCGAGGGCAAGCTGGGCGGCCAGGCCAAGGTCCGCAGTGTGTCCGGCAGTTGGAAGGACCTGGCGGATTCGGTCAACACCATGGCCGGCCGGCTGACCGCGCAGGTGCGCAACATCGCCCAGGTGACCACCGCGGTGGCCAAGGGCGACCTGTCCCGCAAGGTCACCGTCGAGGTGGCCGGCGAGATGCTGGAGCTGAAGAACACCGTCAACACGATGGTGGACCAGCTGAACGGGTTCGCCGCCCAGGTCACCGGGGTGGCCAGGGACGTGGGCACCGAGGGCCGGCTCGGCGGCCAGGCGCAGGTGCCGGGCGTGGCCGGGGTCTGGCGGGACCTGACCGACTCGGTGAACTTCATGGCCGACAACCTGACCGGCCAGGTGCGCAACATCGCCCAGGTGACCACGGCGGTGGCGCGCGGGGACCTCTCGCAGAAGATCGAGGTGGACGCGCGCGGCGAGATGCTGGAGCTGAAGAACACCATCAACACGATGGTCGACCAGCTCTCCGGCTTCGCCGAACAGGTGACCAGGGTGGCCCGCCAGGTGGGCACCGAGGGGCGGCTCGGTGGCCAGGCGCAGGTGCCCGGGGCGGCCGGGGTGTGGCGCGACCTGACCGACAACGTCAACTTCATGGCGAACAACCTCACCGATCAGGTGCGCAACATCGCGCAGGTGACGACCGCGGTCGCCAAGGGCGACCTGTCGCAGAAGATCCAGGTGGACGCGCGCGGGGAGATCCTGGAGCTGAAGAACACCATCAACACGATGGTGGACCAGCTGGGCGCCTTCGCCGACGAGGTCACCAGGGTGGCCCGGGACGTCGGCACCGAGGGCATCCTCGGCGGTCAGGCGAGCGTGCCCGGGGTGTCCGGGACGTGGAAGGACCTGACCAACAGCGTCAACCTGATGGCCAACAACCTGACCAGCCAGGTCCGCAACATCGCCGAGGTGACCACGGCGGTGGCGCGCGGCGACGTGTCGAAGAAGATCACCGTCGACGCCCGGGGCGAGATCCTGGAGCTGGTGACGACCGTCAACACCATGGTCGACCAGCTGTCGGCGTTCGCCGACGAGGTGACCCGGGTCGCCCGCGAGGTGGGCACCGAGGGGATCCTGGGCGGCCAGGCGCGGGTGCGCGGGGTGTCGGGGATCTGGAAGGACCTGACCGACAACGTCAACTTCATGGCCTCCAACCTGACCGGGCAGGTCCGCAACATCGCCGAGGTCGCCACCGCGGTGGCCCGCGGCGACCTGTCCAAGAAGATCACCATCGAGGCGCAGGGCGAGGTCGCCGCCCTCGCCGGGACCTTGAACACCATGGTCGACCAGCTCTCCTCCTTCGCGGTGGAGGTGACCAGGGTGGCCCGCGAGGTCGGCACCGACGGCACCCTGGGCGGTCAGGCGAGCGTGCCGGGCGTGGCCGGCATCTGGAAGGACCTGACCGACAACGTCAACCTGATGGCCAACAACCTCACCGGCCAGGTCCGCAACATCGCGCTGGTGATCACGGCGGTGGCCCGCGGCGACCTCTCGCAGAAGATCGACGTCGACGCGCGCGGCGAGATCCTCCAGCTCAAGACCAGCATCAACACCATGGTCGACCAGCTGTCGGCGTTCGCCGACGAGGTCACCCGGGTCGCCCGCGAGGTGGGCACCGACGGGCGGCTCGGCGGTCAGGCCCGGGTACCCGGCGTGGACGGCACCTGGCAGGACCTCACCGAATCGGTGAACGAACTGGCCAACAACCTGACCCGGCAGGTGCGCGCGATCGCCCAGGTCGCCACCGCCGTGACCAGGGGCGACCTGAGCCTGCGGATCGACGTGGACGCCGCGGGGGAGCTCGACGAGCTCAAGGACAACATCAACCAGATGATCGCCAACCTGCGCGAGACCACCCGCACCAACCAGGAGCAGGACTGGCTCAAGACCAACCTGGCGCGGATCTCCGGCCTGCTCCAGGGCCGCCGGGACCTGGAGGCCGTCGCCTCGCTGATCATGACCGAGCTGACCCCGGTGGTCTCCGCCCAGCACGGCGCCTTCTTCCTCGCCCAGCCGGCCGGCCGCACCGCCGAGCTGATCACCGAGGACGACGACGAGAACGACACCGTCCTGCGGCTGATCGGCAGTTACGGCTACCAGCGGCGCGCGATGCCGACCACCTTCCGGCCCGGCGAGTCGCTGATCGGGCAGGCCGCGGTGGAGAAGCGGGCGATCATCCTCAAGGAGGCGCCGCCCGGATACCTCAAGATCGCCTCCGGCCTCGGCGAGGCCTCGCCGGCCCACATCGTGGTGCTGCCGGTGCTGTTCGAGGGCCGGCTGCTGGGCGTGATCGAGCTGGCCACCTTCAGCTCCTTCACCACCGTCGCGCTGGACTTCCTCAACCAGATCGCCGACCTGATCGGCGTCACCGTCAACACCATCAGCGTCAACACCAAGACCGAGGGCCTGCTGCTGGAGTCCCAGCGGCTCACCGCCGAACTCTCGATGCGATCCGCCGAGTTGGAGGCGCGCCAGGAGGAACTGGAGCGCACCAACGAGGAGTTGCAGGAGAAGGCCGAGCAACTCGCCCAGCAGAACCGCGACATCGAGATCAAGAACAGCGAGATCGAGGAGGCCCGGCAGGTCCTGGAGGAGCGCGCCGAGCAGCTCGCCCTGGCCTCCCGGTACAAGAGCGAGTTCCTCGCCAACATGTCGCACGAGCTGCGCACCCCGCTCAACTCGCTGCTGATCCTGGCCAAGCTGCTCTCCGACAACAACGAGGGCAACCTCTCGCCCAAGCAGGTCGAGTTCGCCGACACCATCCACGGCGCCGGATCCGACCTGCTCCAGCTGATCAACGACATCCTCGACCTCTCCAAGGTCGAGGCCGGCAAGATGGACGTCCGCCCGGCCCGGATCGCCCTGGTCCAGCTGGTCGACTACGTCGAGGCCACCTTCCAGCCGGTCGCGCTGGACAAGAACCTGGACTTCGCCGTCCGGGTCTCGCCCGCCCTGCCGGTCACCCTGCACACCGACGAGCAGCGGCTCCAGCAGGTGCTGCGCAACCTGATCTCCAACGCCGTCAAGTTCACCGACGCCGGCGCGGTCGACTTCTCGATCTCCCCGGCCGGCGCGGAGGTCCCGCAGCACGTGCGCGAGCGGCTGCTGGAGTCCGGCTCGATCAAGGACCCGGACGACGAACTGATCGCCTTCGCGGTCTCCGACACCGGCATCGGCATCCCCGGCAACAAGCTGCGGGAGATCTTCGAGGCGTTCAAGCAGGCCGACGGCACCACCAGCCGCAAGTACGGCGGCACCGGGCTCGGCCTGTCGATCAGCCGCGAGATCGCGCGGCTGCTGGGCGGCGAGATCCACGCCGAGAGCGAGCTGGGCAAGGGCTCCACGTTCACGCTCTACCTGCCGCTGCGCACCGAGGCCCCGGACCCGACCCAGGTCGAGCGCCCGGTCGTGTCGAGCGTCCCGGCGCTGCGCGCCTCCGTCGGCGTGACCCCGATCGGGGTGCCCGTGCCGGTCGGCGAGAACCCGGCCGACCACTGGGCCCAGGAGGTCCGCGAGCTGGCCGAGGAGCGCCGCCGCGGCGCGGTGGAGCGCCGGCGCAGCGCCTCCCTGGAAGCCGCCGCCGGGACCCGCCCGGTGGAGCCCGCGCCGCCCCGCCCCAGCCGCAGCGACGTGCGTTTCGACGGCCAGCAGGTGCTGATCGTGGACGACGACGTCCGCAACGTGTTCGCCCTCACCAGCGTGCTGGAACAGCACGGCCTGACCGTCCTGTACGCCGAGAACGGGCGCGAGGGCATCGAGATGCTGGAGCAGCACGAGAACGTGGCGCTGGTCCTGATGGACATCATGATGCCGGAGATGGACGGCTACGCGACCACCGAGGCGATCCGCCGGATGCCCCAGTTCGCCGGCCTGCCGATCATCGCGCTGACCGCCAAGGCGATGAAGGGCGACCGCGAGAAGTCGCTGGAGGCGGGCGCCACCGACCACATCACCAAGCCGGTGGAGACCGACCACCTGCTGGCGGTGATGCGCGAGTGGCTGCGGGCGGACCGCGCGTAGCGCCAGGGGAGGGCGCGAACTCCGGGGCGGGCTCCGGAGTTCGCGCCGTCCGGTGGGCCGGTTTGCTGGCGGTCGGGCCCGGGAACCGGGTAGGGTCACCGATCGTTGCGAACAGTGACCGGACGGCGACACATTGCTGAGCGTGCGCCGGAGCACTGGGCGCGCGCCGCTCCGGATCGGGTCACGACGGAGCGATGTGCCGGGCGAGGGGGTGCGGCTAGCATGACCGGGGTAGCGGTGGGCAGTACGCGAGTGCCATCACCGGGCGGCAGGCAGGCGACAGGAGGGCGAGCCCTGATGCAGAAGGCGAAGATCCTCCTGGTCGACGACCGACCGGAGAACCTGCTGGCGCTGGAGGCGATCCTCTCCGCGCTGGACCAGACGCTGGTGCGCGCCGTCTCCGGCGAGGAGGCGCTCAAGGCGCTGCTCACCGACGACTTCGCGGTGATCCTGCTGGACGTCCAGATGCCCGGGATGGACGGCTTCGAGACGGCCGCCCACATCAAGCGCCGCGAGCGCACCCGGGACATCCCGATCATCTTCCTGACCGCGATCAACCACGGCCCGCACCACACCTTCCGCGGCTACGCGGCCGGCGCCGTGGACTACATCTCCAAGCCGTTCGACCCGTGGGTGCTGCGCGCCAAGGTCTCGGTCTTCGTCGACCTGTACGTGAAGAACTGCCAGCTGAAGGAGCAGGCCGCGCTGCTGCGGCTGCAACTGGAGGCGGGCGGCGGCGAGCCGCCCCTCGGCGGGGCGCTGCTGGGCGAGCTGTCCGCGCGGCTGGCGGCGGTCGAGGAGCAGGCGGAGGCGCTGGGCAAGCAGTTGGACGGCGTCGAGGACGCCGGGGTGGCGGCCACCGCGGCGCACCTGGAGCGCAAGCTGGCGGGGCTGCGCCGGGCCCTGGACGCGCTCCGGCCGGGAACCGCGTAACCGATCGTCGGGGTTCACTCCTGCGGGTGAATTTCCGACGCGGCCGGGTGAAACCGGGTCAGCGTGACGGTGTGTCTGCGACACGTCCCCGAGCCCCGGCTCGGGCACATGTGCACTGGTGGCCCACCCCGGTAGGCTGCTGACCCATGGCCACTCGTACGCCCGGAAGCGCGGCACGCAACCCGAGTCCGGGACCGTCCAAGAAGGCCGCGGCGAAGGCCCCGGGCAAGCCGCCCGCGAAGAAGGCGGCGGCCAAGAAGGCGGCCCCGGCGAAGAGGGCGGCGGCCAAACCGGCCCCGCCGTCCCCGCCGCCGCCCAAGCCGATACTCTTCCGGGCCGTCCGGGCCGTCTGGCTCGGCGTGGCGAACAGCATCGCCGCGATCTTCCGGGGCTTCGGCGACGGGGCCAAGAACCTCCACCCCGCCCACCGCAAGGACGGGCTGGGCCTGCTGCTGTTCGCACTCGCGCTGGTGACTGCCGCCGGCACCTGGTTCAGCCCGCAGGGCTGGCTGGGCGAGGCGGCCACCGCCGTGGTGTCCGGGCTGTTCGGGCGGCTCGACGTGCTGGTGCCGTTCCTGCTGGCCGGGATCGCGGTCCGGCTCTGGCGCCACCCGGAGCTGCCGGAGGCCAACGGCCGGATCATGATCGGCCTGAGCGCGCTGCTGGTCGGCGTCCTCGGCCTGGTGCACATCGGCTGCGGCGCGCCCATGATGGGCAGCGGCGCCTCGCGGATACGGGCGGCCGGCGGGATCATCGGCTGGGCCGTGTCCACCCCGATGATGGCCGCCGCCGGGCCGGCGCTGGCCGTGCCGCTGCTCCTGCTGCTGTCCTTCTTCGGCCTGCTGGTGGTCACCGCCACCCCGGTCAACCGCATCCCCGAGCGGCTGCGGTCGGCCGGCGTGCGGCTCGGCGTGGTGGAGCCCGGGCCGGAGGACGAGCTGCGCGAGGGGCGTACGCCGGAGCGCGACCTGTCCACCGAGCCGCCCGAGGACGCGGACCCCTCCGCGCTGCCGTTCACCGTGGGCAGCGAGGACCCGGGCGACGAGGTGGCCGCCCGCCGTCGGCGCCGCCGCCGCAAGCCGGCGGACGACGAGGACCAGCCCGATGCCGTCCGGGTGTCCCTGGACAAGGAGCCGCTGGACCCGTACGCCACCCGCGACCTCGCCGCCGGCGCCGCCGCCGACCTGGACGGGGCACTCGTCTACGGCGTGCCCGCCTCCTCGGCGGTGGCGAACATGATGCACCAGGTGCAGGACCGCACCGCCCCGCCGGAGGAGGCCGCCGTCCCGGCCGCCCGCAGCGCGGGCCCGGGCGCGCCCGAGGAGCACGGCCCGGCGCCGGTGCGGATGGAGCAGCTCCAGCTGGCCGGCGACGTCACCTACGCGCTGCCCCCGCTCGACCTGCTGGAGCGCGGCGGCCCGGCCAAGGCCCGCAGCGCCCTCAACGACGAGGTGGTGGCCCAGCTCAGCAGCACCTTCACCGAGTTCAAGGTGGACGCCAGGGTCACCGGTTTCACCCGGGGCCCGACGGTGACCCGCTACGAGGTCGAGCTCGGCCCGGCCGTCAAGGTGGAGCGGATCACCGCGCTCGCCAAGAACATCGCGTACGCGGTGGCCAGCGCCGACGTGCGGATCATCAGCCCGATCCCGGGCAAGTCCGCGGTCGGCATCGAGATCCCCAACCGGGACCGCGAGATGGTCAACCTCGGCGACCTGCTGCGCTCGCGCACGGCCGCCGAGGACACCCACCCGATGGTCGTCGGCATGGGCAAGGACGTCGAGGGCCAGACCGTGATGGCCAACCTCGCCAAGATGCCGCACATCCTGGTGGCCGGCGCGACCGGCGCGGGCAAGTCGTCCTGCATCAACTGCCTGATCACCTCGATCCTGGCCCGGGCCACCCCGGACGAGGTGCGGATGGTGCTGGTCGACCCCAAGCGGGTCGAACTGACCGCGTACGAGGGCATCCCGCACCTGATCACGCCGATCATCACCAACCCGAAGAAGGCCGCCGAGGCCCTCCAGTGGGTGGTCCGCGAGATGGACCTGCGCTACGACGACCTCGCGGCGTTCGGCTTCCGGCACGTGGACGACTTCAACGCGGCGGTGAAGGCCGGCACGGTCACCCCGCCGCCGGGCAGCGAGCGCGAGCTGACCCCGTACCCGTACCTGCTGGTGATCGTCGACGAGCTGGCCGACCTGATGATGGTGGCGCCGCGCGACGTCGAGGACTCGGTGGTCCGGATCACCCAGCTGGCCCGTGCGGCCGGCATCCACCTGGTGCTGGCCACCCAGCGGCCCTCGGTGGACGTGGTCACCGGTCTGATCAAGGCCAACGTGCCGTCCCGGCTGGCCTTCGCGACCTCCGCGATGGCCGACTCCCGGGTCATCCTGGACCAGCCCGGCGCGGAGAAGCTGATCGGCAAGGGCGACGCGCTGTTCCTGCCGATGGGCGCCGGCAAGCCGATCCGCCTCCAGGGCGCGTTCGTCACCGAGGCGGAGATCGCCGCGGTGGTGCAGCACTGCAAGGACCAGCTGACCGCCGTCTACCGGGACGACGTGACGGTCGGCGGCGGGGCCAAGAAGGAGATCGACGAGGAGATCGGCGACGACCTGGACCTGCTGATCCAGGCGGCCGAGTTGGTGGTCTCCACCCAGTTCGGCTCGACCTCGATGCTCCAGCGCAAGCTCCGGGTCGGCTTCGCCAAGGCGGGGCGGCTGATGGACCTGATGGAGTCGCGCGGGATCGTCGGGCCGAGCGAGGGTTCCAAGGCCCGCGACGTCCTGGTGAAGCCGGACGAGCTGGACGGGGTGCTGGTCGGCCTGCGCGGTTGACGACCCGCGCCCGCGGCGAGTGTTCACTCGTTCGGAGGAGGGTAGGCGCGTGCAGGGGAACCGAACGTCCGTACGCCGCGTCACAGGCCGGAAAGCGAACCCCCCGGGTTCCCCGTGCGGGCCCGCTGACGGCCGTTCAGCGGGGTGCCGGGCCCCCGTCGGGGCGGGCGCGCGCATTCGGGCCTGTTCCGCTTGAGAAACGATCCGCCCGCGCCCCTAGACTGTTCCCCAGCAGGTGGCCATCCGCTCGAAAGGCGTGCCCCGTGACCATCGGCAAGTCCCCCGACCGCGAGAACGCCCCGTCGTCCGTCGAGTCGACCGACGACGCGGTGCAGGCGGCCGATGCCCCGAGCATCGGCCGGGTGCTGTCCACCGCCCGGATCGAGGCCGGGCTCACGGTGGACCAGGTGAGTACGGCGACCCGGGTCCGGGTGCCGATCGTCCATGCCATCGAGGAGGACGACTTCGGCCGCTGCGGCGGCGACTTCTACGCCCGCGGGCACATCCGCGCGATCGCCCGCGAGGTCGGCGTCGACGGCGAGGCCCTGATCGCCCGGTACGACGCCGCGCACGGCGGCTCGCCCGCCTCCAAGCGGCCGACCCAGCTGATCGACAGCGGCCCGATCAAGGTGCCCGGCCGCGGCCGGCCGAACTGGGCGGCGGCCATGGTCGCCGCGATCGTCGTGGTGGTCGTCCTGATCGGCTTCAACCTGGTCAGCGGCAAGGACGGCCACACCGGCACCGGCTCCGCCAGCGCGCCGCTGCCCAGCGGCTCCGGCACCGGCTCGGTCGCCTCCGTGCCCTCGCCCACCGTGCAGCCGCCGGCGCCCGTGCCGAGTGCGGCCGCGATCGCCGCCGTCCCGGCCGACAAGGTCACCGTGAAGCTGGTCGCCGAGGGCAGCACCAGCTGGGTGTCCGCGGTGGACGGCAGCGGGAAGTCGCTGTTCCAGAACAACATCAGCGACGGCCAGGACCAGACCTTCACCGACGCCAAGCAGATCAAGCTGGTGCTCGGAAACGGCGGGGCCGTGCACGCGTACGTCAACGGCAAGGACCTCGGCCTCCTCGGCAAGGACGGCCAGGTGGTGCACGTCACGTACACCCCCGGCGATCCGCAGGCGGGCTGACCACAGGCCTGCGGAGGCCCTGGAGAGCGGCCCTGCGGCCTGGCGAAGATCTGGTAATCCGAGGCGCGCGGCCTCCGGGGCGAACGGCACCGGAGGCCGCGCGTTAATCTTGGCCCTATGCCTGAACGCCGTACTGTCGCCCTTGTCACGCTCGGATGTGCCCGCAACGAGGTGGACTCCGAGGAACTCGCCGGGCGACTGGAAGCCGACGGCTGGTTGCTCGTCGACGACGCCGCCGAAGCGGACGTCGCCGTCGTCAACACCTGCGGCTTCGTCGAGGCCGCCAAGAAGGACTCCGTGGACGCCCTGCTGGAGGCCAACGACCTCAAGGGGCACGGCCGCACCCAGGCCGTCGTCGCGGTCGGCTGCATGGCCGAGCGGTACGGCAAGGAGCTCGCCGACGCCCTGCCCGAGGCCGACGGCGTGCTCGGCTTCGACGACTACTCCGACATCTCCGACCGCCTCCAGACCATCCTCTCCGGCGGCCACCACGCCCCGCACCTCCCGCGCGACCGCCGCAAGCTGCTGCCGATCAGCCCGGCCGAGCGGCAGTCCGCCGCCGAGGCCGTCGCGCTGCCCGGCCACGGCGCCGCCGAGACCCCGGCCGAGCCGATCGCCGACCTGCCCGAGGGCCTCGCCCCGGCCTCCGGCCCGCGCACCCTGCGCAAGCGGCTCGACGACAACCCGGTCGCCTCGGTCAAGCTCGCCTCCGGTTGCGACCGGCGGTGCTCCTTCTGCGCCATCCCGGCGTTCCGCGGCTCCTTCATCTCCCGCCGCCCCTCCGACGTGCTGCACGAGGCCCAGTGGCTGGCCGAGCAGGGCGTGCGCGAGGTCGTCCTGGTGAGCGAGAACAACACCTCGTACGGCAAGGACCTCGGCGACATCCGGCTGCTGGAGACGCTGCTCGGCGAGATCTCCGCGCTCGAGGGCGTCGAGCGGGTCCGGGTCTCCTACCTGCAGCCCGCCGAGATGCGCCCCGGGCTGATCGACGCGATGACCGGGACCACGGACGTGGTGCCCTACTTCGACCTGTCCTTCCAGCACTCGGCGCCCGCCGTGCTGCGCCGGATGCGCCGCTTCGGCTCCACCGACCAGTTCCTGGACCTGCTGAAGACCATCCGCGACCGGGCCCCGCAGGCCGGCGCCCGGTCCAACTTCATCGTCGGCTTCCCCGGCGAGACCGAGGCGGACTTCGCCGAGCTGGAGCGCTTCGTCACGCACGCCGGGCTGGACGCGATCGGCGTCTTCGGCTACTCCGACGAGGACGGCACCGAGGCCGCGACCTACGACGGCAAGCTGTCCGAGGACGTGATCGCCGACCGGCTGAACCGGCTCAGCCGGCTGGCCGAGGAGATGACCGCCCAGCGGGCCGAGCAGCGCGTCGGCACCGAGGTCGAGGTCCTGATCGAGTCCATCGAGGACGGCGTGGTCGAGGGCCGGGCCGCCCACCAGGCCCCCGAGACCGACGGCCTGACCACCCTCACCGGCGTCGAGGACCCGCAGATCGGCCAGTTCCACCGGGCCAAGGTGGTCGCCAGCGAGGGCGTCGACCTGATCGCCGAGGCGCTGGAGCCGGTCCGGGTCCGTCAGGCCCCGGGAGCCGGGGAATGACCAAGGGGCCCGGCGCCCCGGCCGCGGCCCATCCGGGCAGACCGCCGGCCGCGGTGCCGCCGGCGCCGGCTGTCTGGAACATCGCCAACATGCTCACGATGCTCCGGCTGCTGCTGGTGCCGGTCTTCGTGTCGCTGCTGTTCGCCGACGGCGGGCACGACCCCAAGTGGCGCTCGGTCGCCTGGGCGTCGTTCGCCATCGCGATGATCACCGACCTGTTCGACGGCGAGCTGGCCCGGCGCAAGGGCCTGGTCACCGACTTCGGGAAGATCGCCGACCCGATCGCCGACAAGGCGATCATGGGCTCGGCGCTGATCGGCCTCTCGCTGCTCGGCGACCTGCCCTGGTGGGTCACCGCGGTGATCCTGGCCCGCGAACTCGGCATCACCCTGATGCGTTTCTGGGTGATCCGCTACGGCGTCATCCCGGCCAGCCGGGGCGGCAAGATCAAGACGCTGACCCAGGGCATCGCGGTCGGCATGTACGTGCTGGAGCTGACCGGCTGGCTGGCCACCGCCCGGGCCGTGCTGATGGCCCTGGCGGTACTGCTGACCATCGGCACCGCGCTGGACTACGTCGGACAGGCGCTGCGCATGCGCCGCGAGGGACTGGCCGCGGAGCGCGCGGGCCGGTGAGTGACGGGGGAGACCGGGTGACGGACCACGAGCTGGCGGTACGGGCGCACGAGGCGCTGCGCTCCAGGGGCGGCACGCTGGCCGTCGCCGAGTCGCTGACCGGAGGGCTGCTCGCGGCCGCCCTGGTCGACGTCCCCGGGGCGTCCGCGACCTTCCGGGGCTCGGTCACGGCGTACGCCACCGAGCTGAAGGCCTCGGTGCTCGGCGTGGACGAGGGGCTCCTGGCGGTGTACGGGCCGGTCCACCCGGTGGTGGCGGGGCAGATGGCCGAGGGCGTGTGCCGGCTGCTGGGGGCCACGTACGGGATCGCGACGACCGGGGTGGCCGGGCCGGACCCGCAGGACGGGCAGCCGGTGGGCACCGTACACCTGGCGGTCGCCGGTCCGGAGGGAACTCTGGTCAGTTCGCCCCGGCTGTCGGGCGGGCGTGCCAGAATCCGTCACGGGGCGGTGACCGCCGCTCTGGAGCTGTTCGTCGGGCGGCTACGGGCCGCTACGCCCACGACCTGAACCCCGCGGGGCCCGCACCCGGGCGTCCCGCAGCCCGTGTGGAGGCGCCGCGGAGGCGTGGTGGAGTCCCGGTCGCGGCGATCTCCACCGAACCGCGATCTGCCGATCCGGTCCGCGGGCATGGCACAGCTGGAGGATCGTGTTACATCCAACGGCCTGGTTGGGCAGAAACCAGGTGGCGAACGAGTTGCGTGACGGTGGCCGGGCGGCCCACGGCGGGTACCACGAGGGGCCCGCGGACCCGGGAACGACACCGGAACGAGGAGGGGGACAGCCTTGCAGCCCAGAGTGAACACGACCAGGGTCCCCGCACGCGATGCGGGCAAGGCGGTACGGTGGGGTCGTGACATCTCGATCCGCAGTCCGAGGAGGGAGGCACCGATGATCCTGCTTCGTCGCCTACTGGGCGATGTACTGCGTCGGCAGCGCCAGCGCCAGGGCCGCACACTCCGCGAGGTGTCGGCGGCAGCCAGGGTTTCGCTCGGTTACCTCTCCGAGGTCGAGCGGGGACAGAAGGAGGCCTCCTCGGAGCTGCTCTCCGCCATCTGCGACGCGCTCGACGTCCGGATGTCCGAGGTCATGCGCGAGGTCAGCGACGAACTGTCGCTCGCCGAACTTGCGGCGATGGCCACCCTCTCCGAAGGTGATCTGCTGAGGCCGGTACTCGAACCGGTTCCGCTGCCCGCCCCCGGCACCGACCGGGCGAACATGTCGCCCAAGGCCGCCGCGATGGACGTGGTCGCCGCCTGAACCCGGCCTCGACTCCCGGGCTCCTGGTGCCCGGGGCGAGCGAAGGAGGGCGGTCGTGCGCAGAGCCGCGACGGCGTGCACGGAGGCTCGAATACGGCTGCGGCGACTGATGCCGTGGCCGGCCCGCCGGGTCCTGGTGATCCTGACGGCAGGGCTGGTCTGGTGGCTGCCGGCGGTCCGGGGACAGTTGGCCGACGGCGCCGCGCTGGGGTTGCTCGCGGCCGGCGGCTGGGGACTCGGCCTGATCCCGGTCCACGCCGACCGGGACGCCACCGGGCCGGAGCGGCGCCCATCGGCGGCCGTGGCCCGGGTGGAGGCGCAACCGCCGACGGTCGGCTGAGCCACTCGAACGGGTGATACGAGCGAACGAAGGCCGCGGGGCACCGGATGCCCCGCGGCCTTCGCTGTCGGCGGACCTCAGGAGGACCGCAGGCGCAGGCCGCGCGGGGTGGCGTGGAAACCGGCCTCCTCCAGCGCGGCGCCCAGCGCCGAGCCGAGGGCAGGCTCGCCGTTCGCCCGCTCGACCGTGACGCTGCCGAGCGCACCCTCGCGGACCGCGGCCGCCAGCGCGCCCACCGCCAGCGCCCGGGTGGCGCCGTCCTCCGGCCAGGCCAGCAGTGACTTGCCGCCCCGCTCGACGTACAGCGCCAACTCGCCGTCCACCAGCACCACCAGGGCGCCCGCCTTGCGGCCCGGGCGGTGCGCCCGGGCCTCCTTGGCTCCGGGGGCCGTCGGCGGCTCCGGCCAGGGCAGCGCGGAGCCGTAGGCGTTCGCCGGATCGGCGGCGGCCAGCACCAGCACCTGCGGCGGCTCGGTGGCCGGGGCGGCCGGCCACTCGGCGGCCCGGGCCCGCTCCAGTCGTCCGTTGACCGAGCGCAGCCGGTCGGCCGCGCCCTCCATGGCGAACTGGGCGCCGCCCAGCCCCTCGACGAAGTAGCCCCGGCGGGCCCGGCCGCGCTCCTCCATCGCGGCGAGCACCCGGTACACCCCGGCGAAGCCGCCCGGCACCCGCTCGGCGGCCACCGCGCCCCGGGTGACCAGGCCGTGCCGGTCCAGCAGGCTCTGCGCCTGGGTGGTGGCCCGGACCGTCGGGTCGGTGGTGAAGGCGGGCAGCAGTGACCAGCGCCCGGCCACCGTCGGCGGGCCGCTGCGCAGCGCGCCGCCGACCCGGCCGAAGGCGCGGCCGGCGCCGCCGTAGCGGCCGCGCGGGGTCGCCCGGGGCGCGCGGTGGGCGGTGGCACCGGCCGTCCGGCCGGAGCCGAGCAGGGCGCGCAGCGGGGCGAGGGTGTCGTTGGTGACGTACCCGGCCCAGACGAGGTCCCAGAGCGCCTCGACGGCCTCCGGCTCCGGCGTCTCCTCCGGCAACTGCTGGACCAGCTGGCGGAAGAACAGGCCGTAGCCGCCGGCCAGTGCCGCCATCAGCGCGCTGTGCACGGGGGTGAGCGCGGGCGGGACGGGCTCGGGGCGCAGCAGGTGGGCGTGCTCGGCCAGGTGCAGGCTGAGCCAGCCGTCCTTGCCGGGCAGTGCGCCGGCCCCGCACCAGCCGATCTCGCCGGCCGCCGTCAACTCGTCCAGCAGGCCGGGGGAGTAGTCGGTGAGCCGGGCCGGGAGGATCAGCTTCTCCAGGGCGGAGGCGGGCAGGGCGGTGCCCTGGAGCTGTTCGACCACCCGCAGCAGGCCGTCCGGGCCGCGCAGTCGGTGGCCGGCCAGGTGCTGCCACTGCGGGAGGAACGCGGCCAGGGCGCGCGGTGGGACGGGTTCGACCTCCTGGCGCAGGGCGGCCAACGAGCGGCGGCGCAGCCGGCGCAGGACCTCGGCGTCGCACCACTCGGTGGTGGTGTGGTCGGGAGGGGTGGTGTGGAGCGCCTCCGGCGAAGGGTGTTGGCGGGCGACGGGTGGGCGGAACTGGCCCTGGACCAGTCGGCCGGCGGCGGTGAGCCGGTGCAGGGTGCCGGTGACGACGGCGGTGCCGAGGCCGAAGCGGGCGGCCGCCTCGGCGGCGGCGAACGGGCCGTGGGTGCGGGCGTGGCGGGCGAGCAGGTCTCCCAGCGGATCCTTGACCGGCTCGGTGAAGGCCTCGGGGACGCCGACCGGCAGCGGGGTGCCGAGCGCGTCGCGCAGCCGCCCGGCGTCCTCGACGGCGGACCAGCGCCGCTCGCCGGCGATCCGGACCTGGATCACCCGGCGGGCGGCCTCCAACTCCAGTGCCCAGAGCGGCTCGGCGCCGCGGGCCGCCAGCTCGGCCTCGGTGAGCGGGCCGAGCAGGCGCAGCGCGTCGGCGACGCCCTCGGCGTCCTTGATCCGGCGCTCGGGGGTGAGGCGCTGGAGCTCGGCCTCCAACTCGGCGATGACCTGCGGGTCGAGCAGTTCGCTCAGCTCGGCCTGGCCGAGGAGTTCGGACAGCAGCCGGGAGTCGAGCGAGAGGGCGGCGGCGCGGCGCTCGGCGAGCGGGGAGTCCCCCTCGTAGAGGAACTGGGCGACGTAGCCGAACAGGAGGGAGCGGGCGAAGGGCGAGGGCTCGGGGGTGGTGACCTCGACCAGGCGGACGGCGCGGGATTCGAGGTCGCCCATCAGCTCGACCAGGCCCGGCACGTCGAAGACGTCCTGGAGGCACTCGCGGACGGCCTCCAGGACGATCGGGAACGAGCCGTACTCGGAGGCGACTTCGAGCAGTTGGGCGGCGCGCTGGCGCTGCTGCCAGAGCGGGGTGCGGCGGCCGGGGCTGCGGCGCGGGAGCAGCAGGGCACGGCCGGCGCACTCGCGGAAGCGGGAGGCGAACAGGGCGGAGCCGCCGACCTGGTCGGTGACCAGCTGCTCGATCTCGGCGGCGTCGAACAGGGCGGCGTCGGCGCCGACCGGGGCCTCGTCCGAACCGGACCGCTCCGAAGGGCTGTTGAAGTCGAAGTCGGTGGCGAGGAGGTCGGCGTCCGGCAGGCGCAGCACGATGCCGTCGTCGGCGTGCATGACCTGGGGGTCGAGGCCGTGCTTCTCGCGCAGCCGGGCGCCGAGCGCGAGCGCCCAGGGGGCGTGCACCTGGGCGCCGAAGGGGGAGTGGATGACGATCCGCCAGTCGCCGAGCTCGTCCCGGAAGCGCTCGACGACGATGGTGCGGTCGTCCGGGAGGTGGCCGGTGGCGGCGCGCTGCTGGGCGAGGTAGTCGAGCAGGTTGGCGGCGGCCCAGTCGTCCAGGCCGGCCCGGTGCAGCCGGGCGGTGGCGGCCTCGGGCGTCAGGGCGCCCAGCTCGCGGGTGAACGCGCCGAGGGCGCGGCCGAGTTCGAGTGGGCGGCCGAGGGTGTCGCCCTTCCAGAACGGGAGCCGGCCGGGCACGCCGGGGGCGGGGGTGACCAGCACCTTGTCGTGGGTGATCTCCTGGATCCGCCAGGAGGTGGTGCCGAGGGTGAACACGTCGCCGACGCGGGACTCGTAGACCATCTCCTCGTCGAGCTCTCCGACCCGGCCGCCGCCCTTCTTGCCCGTCTTCGAATCGGACCCGGTGGCGCCGGCGATGAAGACGCCGAACAGGCCGCGGTCGGGGATGGTGCCGCCGGAGGTGACGGCGAGCCGCTGGGCGCCGGGCCGGCCGGTCACGGTGCCGGCCACCCGGTCCCAGACCACCCGGGGGCGCAACTCGGCGAAGGCGTCCGAGGGGTAGCGGCCGGCCAGCATGTCGAGCACGGCTTCGAAGGCGGACTGCGGGAGGGTGGCGAAGGGCGCGGCGCGGCGGACCACGGTGAGCAGGTCGTCCACCGGCCAGGCGTCCAGCGCCGTCATCGCGACCAGTTGCTGGGCGAGCACGTCCAGCGGGTTGCGCGGGACGCGCAGCGCTTCGATCCGGCCGGCCCGCATCCGCTCGGTGACCACGGCGGACTGCACCAGGTCCCCGCGGTACTTGGGGAAGAAGACGCCGGTGGAGACGGCGCCGACCTGGTGGCCGGCCCGGCCGACCCGTTGCAGGCCGGAGGCGACCGAGGGCGGGGACTCGACCTGGACGACCAGTTCGACGGCGCCCATGTCGATGCCCAGTTCCAGGCTGGAGGTGGCGACCACGGCGGGCAGCCGGCCGGCCTTCAACTCCTCCTCGACCAGCGCCCGCTGCTCCTTGGAGACCGAGCCGTGGTGGGCGCGCGCGATGACCGGCGGGGCGCCCTTGGCGACGCCGGACTCGGCCATCAGCTGGGCGGGGGAGTGCGCCTCGGGCAGCCGCTCACCGGTGGCCCGTTCGAGGGCGATCTCGTTCAGCCGGTTGCACAGGCGCTCGGCGAGGCGGCGGGAGTTGGCGAAGACGATGGTCGAGCGGTGCGCCTGGACCAGGTCGACGATCCGCTCCTCGACGTGCGGCCAGATCGACGCCTGCCGCTGCGGGTCGGCGTCGGAGGAGGCGCCGGTGGCCGGGGCCGCGGGCAGGTCGTCCAGGTCGGGGACGGGGACGACCACCGACAGGTCGAACTCCTTGGCGGCGGCGGGCTGGACGACGACGGCGCCGCGCTGCGGGCTGAGGTAGCGGGCCACCTCCTCGACCGGGCGGACGGTCGCGGACAGGCCGATCCGGCGGGCCGGGCGCTCCAGCAGTTCGTCCAGCCGCTCCAGGCTGAGCGCGAGGTGGGCGCCGCGCTTGGTGCCGGCGACGGCGTGCACCTCGTCGAGGATCACCGTGTCGACGCCGCGCAGCGCCTCCCGGGAGGCGGAGGTGAGCAGCAGGAACAGCGACTCGGGGGTGGTGATCAGGATGTCCGGCGGGTGGGTGGCGAAGCGGCGGCGGTCGGCGGCGGGGGTGTCGCCGGAGCGGGTGGCGACCTGGACCTCCGGCTCGGGCAGGCCGAGCCGGACGGCGGCCTGGCGCAGGCCGGTCAGCGGGGCGCGCAGGTTGCGCTCGACGTCCACCGCGAGGGCCTTGAGCGGCGACACGTACAGGACCCGGCAGCGGCGCTTGGGGTCCGCCGGGGGCGGGGTGCTGCTCAGGCGGTCCAGGGCGGAGAGGAAGGCGGCGAGCGTCTTGCCGGAGCCGGTGGGGGCGACCACCAGGACGTCGGTGTCCTGCCGGATGGCGCGCCAGGCCTCGGCCTGGGCGGTGGTGGGGGCGGAGAAGGCGCCGGTGAACCAGGCCCGGGTGGTCGGGGCGAATCCGGCCAGGGGGTCGTCGTTCGGCGGGGTCGGGTGCGGGGGCGCCATGCCCCCATGGTGCCGGGTGGCACCGACAACCGGGGTGGGGGAGCGGAGGTCGCACGGGTGTGGTGAGCCCGGGTGTAGTTAAAGGAGCAAAAAGGCAAATCCGCTCATATGGTGATGAATCAGGCCAGTGATCCACCCCCGACCCACCGGACCGACGAGCGGAGACCGTGCGATGGCGCAGGTGAACCCGTCCGGCAGTCCCGCCCGTGCCGCCCGCCGCCGCGTCCGCGGGCCCGCCCGGGCGCTGCTCGCGATGCTGCTCACTGCACTCGTGGTCGGCGGCGCCGTCCCGTACGTGTCCGGATCCGGCCGGCCCTACCTCAGCTACCTGGTGCTCGCCGGGCAGGAGGACGCCGCCGGGGCCGCCCTGGCCGGGGCCGAGAGCCGGGCGGCGGGCGGGCAGGTGGTCCAGGAGTACCCGCAGATCGGGGCCGTCCTGGCGTACGCCACCGGCGGCTTCGCGGGCACGCTGCGGGCCCGGCCCGGGATCGCCGCCGTCGGCACCACCCGGACCGAACCGGTGGTCGCCCCGCCCCGCCTGCTGGACGGCGCCGGGGACTTCGCCGCCGGTACCGACCGCGCCGACCGCGCCGGCCGCAGCAGCACCGATCAGACCCGTCGCGACAGCGATCACGCCCGTCGCAGCAGCACCGACAGCGCCCGTCGCGACAGCGCCGACCGGCAGGACGGCGGCACCGTCACGGTGCCAGACCCGGGCGAGGGCGACCCGTGGAACCTCGCCATGCTCGGCGGCGCCGGCGCCCGGGCCGGCGACGCCTCCACCGGGATCCGCGGTCCCGCCGGCGCGCCGACCGCCGACGCGCTGCACAAGGTGCTCGTCGCGGTGCTCGACTCCGGCGTCGACGACACCCACCCGGACCTGCGCGCCGCCGTCGACCCGAAGGCCTCCGTCTCCTGCGCCGACGGCCGGCCCGACGCCCGCTCCGGCTCCTGGCGGCCCGACCCCGGGGTCAGCGAGAGCGGCCACGGCACCCACGTCGCCGGGATCGTCGGCGCCACCCGGGACGGCCACGGCGTCACCGGGGTCGCGCCGGGCGTGCGGATCGCCGCCGTCCGGCTGCTCGGACCGCTCGGCCAGTACTACGCCGAGAACATCGTGTGCGGCATGCTCTGGGCCGCCGACCACGGCGCCAAGGCGATCAACAACAGCTACTTCGCCGACCCGTGGAAGTACAACTGCCCGGAGGACCCGGACCAGGCCGCGCTGATCGCCGCCGTCGGCCGGGCCTCCGCCTACGCCCAGCGCAAGGGCGCCGTCGTGGTCGCCTCGGCGGGCAACGACGGGCAGGACCTCGGTGCCGCCCGGACGGACGAACGCAGTCCCAACGACCGGGTCTCCGGCCCGGCCCGCTCCCGCTACCTGGGCACCGAGTGCATCCGGCTGCCCGGCGAACTGCCCGGCGTCGTCACCGTCACCGCCGTCAACCGGGACGGCCGCCCGTCCGGCTACTCGAACTACGGCCGCGGCCGGGTCTCGCTGGCCGCCCCCGGCGGCGACCCGGACAGCGGGCCGCAGGGCGCGGTCGTCTCCGACTGGCCGGGCGGGCAGTACGCGGCACTGGCCGGCACCTCGATGGCGGCGGCGCACGTCACCGGCGTGGTCGCGGTGGCCGCCGCCCTGCACCCGGACTACGGCTCCGCCCCGCTCGCCGCCCTGCTCGCCGGCACCGCGGCGGCCGCCTGCCCGCCCGGGCCGTACGCCTGCGGGGCCCGGCAGTACTTCGGTGCCGGGCTGCTCGCGCTGCCGCGCTGAGGCGGGCGGAAAACCGGGTGACGCCGCCCGGGCCGGCGGGTGAGGATCGGGGCGTGACCGTCTTCCTCACCACCGAGCGGCTGGTGCTGCGCCGCTTCACCGCAGCGGACGTCGACCACCTGGTCGAACTGGACGGCGACCCGGAGGTGATGCGCCACCTCACCGGCGGGCGGCCGACCGCGCGGGAGCGGGTCGAGGGCGAACTGCTGCCGCTGTACCTCGCGCACCACCGGCGGTACGGAGACCTCGGCTGGTGGGCGGCCGAGGAGCGGGACGGCGGGGCCTTCCTGGGCTGGTTCGAGTTCCGGCCGACGCGGGACGGCGACCGCTCCGAGGTCGAGCTGGGGTACCGGCTGCGCCGGGCCGCCTGGGGGCTCGGGTACGCGACCGAGGGGGCGCGGGCGCTGGTCCGCCGCGGCTTCACCGAACTGGGCGTGCGGCGGGTGGTGGCGTACACGATGACGGTCAACGCGGGCTCGCGGCGGGTCATGGAGAAGACCGGGCTGTCGTTCGTCCGCACCTTCCACGAGGACTACCCGGAGGCGATCCCCGGCAGCGAGCACGGTGAGGTCGAGTACGCGCTGACGGCCGGGCAGTGGCGGGCCCGGAGCGGGGCCGCGCGGTCCGGGATACTGGAGCCATGAGGCTGACGGAGTTCTGGCGACGGATGCACGCGCACTTCGGGGAGGCGTACGCGGAGTCCTTCGCCTCCGACCACGTGATGAGCGAACTCGGCGGGCGGACGGTGCGGCAGGCGCTGGAGGCGGGCTGGGAGGCCAAGGACGTCTGGCGGGTGGTCTGCGAGACCCAGGGCGTCTCCGGCGTGCTGCGCTGACCACCGCCCGCCCGCGGGACCGACCCCGCCCCGGCGGGGTGCCCGGTGCTCGGGCGGTTCCGAGGGATGGGTGAGACTGTCGGAGTGACAAGCAGCGCAGAAGCACAGAATTCGGACAGGACGGCGCGGGTCGCCGACGAGGCTCCGGGCCCGCCGCCCGAACCGCGGCTGCCGGAGGGCGCGGCCGGCGGCCTCTGGGGTGGCGGGATGCCGCGCTGGCTGCCCCGGGCGATGGTGCTGGCCCTGGTGCTGGTCGGGCTGTTCCAGCTCGCCGACTGGGCCTTCCACCAGCTGATCGACCTCTTCGTGATGCTGCTGGTGGCCTTCTTCCTCTCGCTGGCGCTGGAGCCGGCCGTCGACCGGATGGCGGCGCGCGGGGTGCGTCGCGGGATCGGCACCTTCCTGGTGTTCGTCGCGGTGGGGATCGCGGTGATCGGGTTCCTCGCGGCGCTCGGCACGCTGCTGGTCGATCAGGTCGCGAAGATCGCCGGGGACCTGCCGCACCTGGTCGACAACCTGATCAACTGGGTGAACCGGACGTTCCATCAGGACCTGTCGCTGGGCGAGCTGCAGAAGAAGCTGCTCAAGGACTCCGGCGCGATCGAGAGCTACGCCCAGCAGGCCGCCGACAACGTCTGGGGCCTCTCCTCCACCGTGATCGGCGGGCTCTTCCAGGCCTTCACGGTCGGGCTGTTCACCTTCTACTTCACCGCCGAGGGCCCGCGGGTCCGCCGGACGGTCTGCTCGATGCTGCCGCCCGCCAAGCAGGGCGAGGTGCTGCGGGCCTGGGAGATCGCACTCGCCAAGACCGGCGGCTACCTGTACTCCCGGGCGCTGCTCGCGGTGGTCTCCGCGATCGGGCACTGGGTGATGTTCGCGCTGCTCGACCTGCCGTACGCGGCCGCGCTGGCGGTCTGGGTCGGCGTCATGTCGCAGTTCGTGCCGACCATCGGGACGTACCTGGCCGGCGCGCTGCCGGTGCTGGTGGCGCTCACCGTGCAGCCGGTGGACGCGCTCTGGGTGCTGATCTTCGTGGTGGTCTACCAGCAGGTCGAGAACTACCTGCTGCACCCGAGGATCACCGCGCGGACGGTGGACGTGCACCCGGCGGTCGCGTTCGGCGCGGTGATCGCGGGCGCGGCGCTGCTCGGCGCGGTGGGCGCGCTGATCGCCATCCCGGCGGCGGCCACCTTGCAGGGCTTCGTCGGGACGTACGTGCGGCGGTACGAGGTGGCCACCGACCCGCGGATCGACCGGGGCGAGCAGCGGCGGGCCCGGCGGGAGCTGCGCCGGGAGGCGGCGCGGCGGCTGCGGCGGATGGTCGGCGGCGACGGGAGGTGACCCGGCCGGCGGTGGCGGCACCGTTCGGACGTGCGAGGCTTGAATCGAACAGTTGTTCTCTATACTCTCCGGCGAGGAGTTTTCCACAGGCGGAGCCGGGTCGGGCTCGTTTGTCAGTGGGACGCGCTAGCGTCGAGGACGATGAAGCGCACAGCACAGAACCCGAGGGTGGAAGCCATGGCAGGTACGGACCGCGAGAAGGCCCTTGAGAACGCACTCGCTCAGATCGAGCGGCAGTTCGGCAAGGGCTCGGTGATGCGCCTGGGCGAGAAGGCCAACGAGCCGATCGACGTGATCCCCACCGGGTCCACCGCCCTGGACGTCGCCCTCGGTGTCGGCGGTATCCCGCGCGGCCGGGTGGTCGAGATCTACGGCCCCGAGTCCTCCGGCAAGACCACCCTGACCCTCCACCTGGCGGCCAACGCCCAGCGGGCCGGCGGCACGGTCGCCTTCGTCGACGCGGAGCACGCGCTCGATCCCGAGTACGCCAAGAAGCTCGGCGTGGACACCGACGCCCTGCTGGTCAGCCAGCCGGACACCGGTGAGCAGGCGCTGGAGATCACCGACATGCTGATCCGCTCCGGCGCGGTCGACCTGATCATCATCGACTCGGTCGCGGCGCTCGTCCCGCGCGCGGAGATCGAGGGCGAGATGGGTGACTCGCACGTCGGTCTGCAGGCCCGGCTGATGAGCCAGGCGCTGCGCAAGATCGCCGGTGCGCTGAACCAGTCGGGCACCACGGCGGTGTTCATCAACCAGCTGCGCGAGAAGATCGGCGTCATGTTCGGCTCGCCGGAGACCACGACCGGTGGCCGGGCGCTGAAGTTCTACGCCTCCGTCCGGCTGGACATCCGCCGGATCGAGACCCTGAAGGACGGCACCGAGGCGGTCGGCAACCGCACCCGCGTCAAGGTGGTCAAGAACAAGGTCGCCGCGCCGTTCAAGCAGGCCGAGTTCGACATCCTCTACGGCGTCGGCATCAGCCGCGAGGGCGGCCTGATCGACATGGGCGTCGAGCACGGCTTCATCCGCAAGTCCGGCGCCTGGTACACCTACGAGGGCGACCAGCTCGGCCAGGGCAAGGAGAACGCCCGCAACTTCCTGCGGGACAACCCGCAGCTCGCCGACGAGATCGAGCGGAAGATCAAGGGCAAGCTCGGCATCGGCCCGAAGACCGAGGAGCCGGCAGAGGGCGAGGCCGCGGCCGCTGCCGCCGACGGCGCCGCGAAGCCGATCACCGCGACCGCCGCCAAGACGGCCGCGGCGAAGAAGACGGCGGCGGCCGCCAAGGCCTGAACCGTTGACGCAGCACGACGCAGTGGGTGAGGGCGGACCGGCGGGTCCGAACGGCGACGACTACGGGCCGCCGGACTGGTTCGCCGCCGTGGCGGGGGAGCCGGAGCCGCCGTTCGAGGCGACGCCCCGGGCGCGGTCGCAGTCCCGGAAGGGGCGGCGGCGGGAGCGGTCCTCCGCCGCACAGTGGGCATCCGGTCCGGAGCCGGAGTTCGACCGGGCGCCGGCCCGGGCGGTGCGCGGCGCGGCGCCCGGGCCGGCTCCGGCGGAGCCGACGGTGGACGAGCTCGGGCTCGTCTCCGCCTCCGAACTGCCCACCGGCCGCCGCAGGCGGCGATCGGCACTGGCGGCCGAGGAGTTCGACGAGGCCGGCTCCGCGACGGCGGGCAGCGGCCGGGGCGAGGCCGGGGCGGTCGGTCACGGGGGTGTGACCGCCCCGGCCCCGCGCACCGGTGCCGGGGCGCGTCGTGGGCGGCGCACTGCGGCCGGGCGCTCCGCCGGGCACGCCTCGGACGAGGCGGGCGCTCCGGGTGACGAGCGAGACCCCTCCGCCCGTACCGGCCGAACCGCGCGGAAGCGGGCCGGGGCCGAGGAGACGGCCGATCCCGAGGGCCGTGCCCGCGACATCTGCCTGCGGCTGCTCACCGGCGCCGCCAAGAGCCGCAAACAGCTCGCCGACGCCCTGCGCAAGCGGGAGATCCCGGACGACGTCGCCGACGAGGTGCTCACCCGGCTCGAAGAGGTCGGGCTGATCGACGACGCGGCCTTCGCCGCGGCCTGGGTGGAGTCCCGGCACGCCGTCCGGGGGCTGTCCCGGCGGGCGCTGGCCCAGGAACTGCGCACCAAGGGCGTGACCGCGGACCTGGTCGAACAGGCCGTCGCCCAGCTCGACCACGACGACGAGACCGAGGCCGCCCGGGCGCTGGTGGACCGCAAGCTGCGGTCCACCCGGGGGCTGGACCCGCAGGTCCGGATACGGCGGCTGGTCGGCGTGCTGGCCCGGCGCGGCTACTCCGAGGGGCTGGCGTTCCGGGTGGTGCGGAGCGCGCTGGACGAGGAGGAGCCGGGCGAACCGTCGGGAACCGGGAGGGACTAGTGGCCGTCCGGTAGCCATTGCGTACGCTTCTTGGTCCAGTCCAGGTCGAGTCTTGACCGTTTCGTGACCCGCGCCTAGCCTCGCACTCAGTGCGGGGGCGCTTCCGGACGGCGGTCCACGCCGGGCGGCGGACAGCGGTGACGGGGAGTGGGCGGCATGAGGATCTCTGCGGGCACCGGATCGGACGCCTCCCTGCTGCTCCTCGCCGGGTCGGCCGGCGCCGTCCTGCTGCTCCTCGCCGTCCTGGTCGGGTTGCTGGCCAAGCGGCTCCGGGCCGCCCAGCGGCGCGCCGGCGTCGAGGCCGAGCGCGTTCGCGGCTGGGCCGAGCAGCAGACCTCCCGGCAGCGGGCCGAACTCGACCGGCGTGAGGAGCAGTTGGCCGAGGAGCTGCGCCGGGTCCGGACCAGGGAGGACGAACTCGCCGCGCGCTCCGCCGAGCTGGAGCGCGCCCGGGGCGAGGCCGAGGCGCTGGTGACCCGCCGGGTGGCGGTGCTGGAGCGGGCCGGCGGACTCTCCGCCGAGCAGGCCCGCGCCGAACTCCTGCGGGAGGCCGCGACCACGGCCCGGCGGGAGGCCGCGGTCACGGTCCGGGAGCTCGAGCGCGAGGCCAGGGAGGAGGGCGAGCGCCGGGCCCGGGGCATCCTCGCCGGGGCGATCCAGCGGCTGGCGACGGTGCAGACCGCCGAGACGGCGGTCACCGTCTTCCGGCTGCCGAGCGAGGACATGAAGGGCCGGATCATCGGCCGCGAAGGCCGCAACATCCGTGCCTTCGAGGCGGTCACCGGCGTCAACCTGATCATCGACGACACCCCCGCGACGGTGCAGCTCTCCTGCTTCGACCCGGTCCGCCGGGAGACCGCCCGGCTCACCCTGGAACAACTGGTCGAGGACGGCCGGATCCACCCGACCCGGATCGAGCACGTCCACGAGCGCAGCCGCGAGGAGGTCGAGCAGTGCTGCGTCCGGGCCGGTGAGGACGCCCTGCTGGACGCCCGGGTCGGCGGGATGCACCCCGAACTCGTCCGCACCCTGGGCAGTCTGCGCTACCGGGTCTCGTACGGGCAGAACGTGCTCGGGCACCTGCTGGAGTCCGCGCACCTGGCCGGGATGATGGCCGCCGAGCTCGGGGTGGCCCCGGAGCAGGTACGACGGTCGGCCCTGCTGCACGACATCGGCAAGGCGCTCACCCACGAGGTCGAGGGCAGCCACGCGGCGGTCGGCGCGGACTTCGCCCGCCGGCACGGGGAGTCCCCGGAGGTGGTGCACGCGATCGCCGCGCACCACGGCGAGGTGGAGCCGCGCACCGTGGAGGCCGTGCTCACGCAGGCCGCGGACGCCTGTTCGGGCGGGCGGCCCGGGGCGCGCAAGGAGTCGCTGGAGGTGTACGTGCGGCGGCTGGCGCGGCTGGAGGAGATCGCCCGCGCGCACGAGGGCGTGGCCGAGGTGTACGCGATGCAGGCGGGGCGCGAGGTACGGGTGATGGTGCGGCCGGAGGAGGTGGACGACCTCGGGGCGCAGCTGATCGCCCGCGAGGTCGCCCGGCAGGTCGCCGAGGAGCTGACCTATCCCGGCCAGATCCGGGTGACGGTGGTCCGGGAGAGCCGGGCCATCGCGGTGGCGAGTTAGGCCCTGCCCGGCCCTGCCAGGCCCTGCCAGGCCCTGTCCGGCGCACGCCCGGGGCGCGCGCCAGGGCCCTACGCGTGGGGTGAGTCCACCTGCCGGGGCGCCTGGCGGACGGCGGGCTCCGGCGCGGGGTCCTGGTCGGGCTCGGCTTCGGGTGCGCCGGCGAGCGGGGCCGGCCCGCCCCGGGCGCGGTCGGCGAGCGCCAGCAGGTCTTCGGCGGCGGCGCCCTGGGTGGCGCCGACCAGGTGCCCGTCCGGCCGGATCAGCAGCACGGTGTGCGGCCCGGCCTCCGGGTACTCCTCGGTGACCAGCACTTCGGCGGGCACCGGCAGCGCGGCGGCGACCTCGGCGAGCCGGGGCATCAGGCCGGCGCCCAGCCAGTGCTCGGCGGACCAGACGGCGGTGCCGGGGGCGACCAGCAGCAGCAGGAAGGTGACGCCGAGCCGGGCGTGCAGGTGGTCCGGGGTGCCGTCGGCGGCGAGCACCGGCAGGTCCGGGACGAGCACGCCGGGGGCGGTGGCCGGCAGCAGTTCGCTGAGCGAGGTGGTGCCGCGGGCGCCGCGCTGGACCGGCACCCGGCCGGGGACGCCCGAGGGCGCGGCCGGGTAGGCGGGCGCGCCGCCGAAGCGGCCGGTGCCGAGCTGTCCGTCGGCGAGCAGCGGTGCGTGCTTGCGGAAGCCGCCGACCAGCAGCGAGCGCCGGGTCTGCTGCCAGCCGCGCAGCGGGCGCAGCAGCGGCATGGACTGGTCGACGGCGCGCAGCCGGGCGCCGACCGCGCCGCGCCGTTCGGCCTCGTAGCCGTCCAGCAGGGAGCCTCCGGGTTGTGGGCCGCCGGAGTGGAGGTGCCAGGCGAGGGAGAGCCGCCAGGCGAGGTTGTCGGCGTCGCGCAGCCCGTCGGCCAGGTTCTGCATGCCGAGCGCGCCGTGCAGGTGGGCGGCGTCGCCGGCGAGGAAGCAGCGGCCGCTGCGGAACCGGGCGGCGAGGCGCTGCTGGGCGGTGTGGTCGGCGGCGGCGAGCAGGTCGAAGCGGGGGAGTTCGCCGCACCAGCCGGTGAGGGTGGCGGTGACCCGGGTGAGCAGGGTGTCGCCGGTGACGACGCCGGGCCAGGTGGCGTGCGGGTCGACGGTTTCGGTGGGCGCGGGCCGCCCGGGGGGCAGCCGCCAGTCGAGCCGCCAGACGCCGTCCGGCAGCGGGCGTGCGGAGGCCTCGCGGTCGCCGCGCCACGGGGGCTCGCGGTGCAGCCGGGCCTCGTGGAAGGGCAGGTCGACCCGGACGGTGGCGATGGCGTTGCGGTCGACGGCGGGGCGGCCGGGGAAGCGGATCTTCAGGAGCTTGCGGACGGCGGATCTGGCGCCGTCGCAGCCGACCAGGTGGCTGCCGCGCCACCAGGTGCTGGAGCCGTCCTGGGTGCCGTGGGTGCGGACGCTGACGCCGTCGCGGTCCTGTTCCAGTTCGACGACCCGGCTCAGCGGGACCAGCCGGACCAGCGGGGTGCCGGTGAGGGCGTCGCGCAGGCCGCGCTGGAGGCGGTGCTGGGGCAGGTGGAAGGCGGGGGAGTCGGTGAGGTCGATCCGCAGCACCTCCTGGCGGCGGCGCCAGACGGTGAAGGAGTCCCAGAGGGCGGAGTCCGAGACGGCCCGCGGGTAGCCGATCCGGGTGAGGAAGGCGGCGGTGTCGGCCCCGAGGACGACGCTGCGCGGGCCCTCGGGGCAGAGCCCGGAGCCCTCGTCCAGGACGATGGTCGGCACCTCGTGCCGGGCGAGGGCGAGGGCCAGGGCCAGACCGACCGGTCCGGCCCCGACCACGATCACCGGGTCCATGTGGTGACCTCCGGGCACGAACCGGCCGATGGGCCGGCGTCAGTTACCGCTGCCGCATATGCCGCGTGGATGCTCCCGGGAGGTGTCACGAAGAGCAATGCAACAGTTCACCTGCGTGTGCGTCAAGCAGCAGCTGAAGTGCGCCGGTTCGCGCCGCGACGGCCGCGCGCTTCGATCCACCGGGCGAGGGCGGTCAGCAGCAGGCACATGGCGATGTAGATCGGACCGATCACCAGCACCACGGGGATGTAGGGGAAGCCCGCGGCGTTGATCGGCTGGCTGGCGATCGCCTTGCCGACGAACAGCAGCTCGTGGAAGGTGATGACGAAGCCGAGCGAGGTGTCCTTCAGGGTGACGACCAGCTGGCCGATCATCGAGGGCAGCATCGAGCGGATCGCCTGCGGCACCAGGATGCCGGCCATCACCTGGGTCTTGCGCATGCCGAGCGCGTAGGCCGCCTCGGCCTGGCCGCGCGGGACGGCGTTGACGCCGCTGCGGATGATCTCGGCCTGCACCGAGCCGTTGTAGAGGGTGAGGCCGAGCACCAGCGCCCACATCGGCTCCTTCGCGAAGAACGCGTAGTAGAGCGCGACGATCAGGATCAGCAGTGGCATCGCCCGGAAGAACTGGACGAAGCCGACGGCCGCCCAGCGGACCGGCTTGTGGTCGGAGAGCTGCCCGGCGGCGAGCAGGCCGCCCAGGGCGAGCGAGAACAGTGCGGCCAGGCCGAAGGCCTCCAGGGTGGAGAGCAGGCCGTCCACGATGCGCTGCTGGACGGTGTTGTACTGGAACGCGTCCCACATCTGCGGGTCGAACTGGCCGTTGTCGGAGAGCGCGGCGAAGACGTACCAGAGCAGGGCGGCGACACCGATCAGCGCCAGCACCCCGAACAGCCGGTACCGGGTGCGGGCCCGCGGGCCGGGGGCGTCGTAGAGGACGCTGGCCGTGGGGGTGCGGGTGAAGAGGTTGCTCATCGGGCCACCGCCAGTCGGGATTCCAGGACGCGGAACAGCGTGGCGACCGTGGCACTGATCACCAGGTAGGCGCAGGCCACCCAGAAGAAGATCCCGAAGATCGCGTAGCCGCGCTCGGAGAGGGTCTGCTGCACGCTGTACAGCTCGCTGACGCTGAACGCGCCGGCGATCGCCGAGTTCCTCGGCAGCGCGATGAACACGCTGCTCAGCGGGGCCAGGACGGTCCGGGTGGCCTGCGGCAGGATGACCAGGGTGAGGGTCTGGCCGAAGCTCATGCCGAGGCTGCGGGCCGCCTCGGCCTGGCCGAGCGGCACGGTGTTGATGCCCGAGCGGATCACCTCGCAGACGAACGAGGCGGTGTAGCCGCCGAGCGCCAGCACCGCGAAGGTGAGGTGGCCGAAGTGCACCCCGAGCGGCGGCAGGCCGAAGGTGACGGCGAAGAACAGCAGGGTCAGCGGGGTGTTGCGGAACAGCGTGACCCAGGCGGTGCCGAAGGCACGCAGGACCGGCACCGGGGAGACCCGGAAGGCCGCCAGCAGGGTGCCCAGCAGCAGGGCGAGCAGGGCGCTGAGCGCGCTCAGCTCGATCGTCTGCAGGAAGCCGTCGCGGAACAACGTGAAGTTGTCCTGCTCGAACAGGAACCCCATCCGGCGGCCCTCCTCTCATCAGATGGTCAGGACGGATGGTCGGGCGTGGACCGGATCAGTAGCGTTCGAGGGCCGGCACGGCCGGCGCGGCGGAGCCGGACGCGCCCAGGGTCGCGTCGTAGGCCTTCTTCCAGTCGCCGTTGTCCTCGTGGGCCTTGAGCGCGTCGCTGATGGCGTTGCGCAGGACCGCGTCGTCCTTGTTGAGACCGACGCCGTAGTTCTCCTTGGTGAACGGCTTGCCGACCACCTTGAGCTTGGGGGCGTACTTGGAGGCGTAGCCCTTGAGGATCGCGTCGTCGGTGGTGACCGCGTCGACCTCGCCGGACAGCAGCTTCTCGACGCAGGCCGAGTAGGTGTCGAACTGCGTGATCTTCGGGTTGTACTGCTGGATGTTCTTGATCGAGGTGGAGCCGGTGGCGGTGCAGATGTTCTTGCCGCCGACGCTCTCCGGGCCGGTGATCGAGGTGTTGTCGGCCTTCACCAGGAAGTCCTGGCCGGCGATGTAGTACGGGCCAGCGAAGGAGACCGTCTTCTTGCGCTCGTCGTTGATGCTGTAGGTGCCGACGTAGAAGTCGATCTGGCCCTTGGCGATGGCCGGCTCGCGCTGCGAGGAGACCAGCGTCTGCCACTTGATCTGCTGCGGGCTGAAGCCGAGGTCGGCGGCGATCATCTTGGCGATCTCGATGTCGAAGCCGCTGCGGTCGCCGCTGGCGACGTCCTCGAAGCCCAGGAACGGCTGGTCGGCCTTGGCGCCGATGATCAGCTGACCGCGCTTCTTCGCCTCGGCGAGGATCGCCGAGTCGATCTTGACGTCGGTCTTGACCGTGTAGGTGGGCAGCGCCGGGGCGTTGCCGCTGCTCGCGGCGGTGGCGCCGGGGGTGCCGTCCTTGCCACAGGCGGCGGTGGCGGTGAGCGCGACGGCACAGAGCGCGACGGCGAGGGTGCGACGAGTCCTCATGAGGGTTGTTCTCCTGGGAGCTGGGCCACGGCTAACCGGGCTCTGGCGTCTGGAAGGTGCGTGCGCGGGCAGGGCCGCCCGGCGTCCTTGCCGGCGGCGGTCCCGCGTGGTCTCGAAGCGTCAGTGGTGGAGGATCTTCGAGAGGAAGTCCTTGGCGCGGTCGGAACGCGGCGCGGTGAAGAAGGCGTCCGGGGTGTTCTGCTCGACGATCCGGCCGTCGGCCATGAACAGCACGCGGTTGGCGGCGGAGCGGGCGAAACCCATCTCGTGGGTGACCACGACCATCGTCATGCCGTCGGCGGCCAGCTGGCGCATGACCTCCAGCACCTCGTTGACCATCTCCGGGTCGAGGGCCGAGGTGGGCTCGTCGAAGAGCATCACCTTGGGCTTCATCGCCAGCGCCCGGGCGATCGCCACGCGCTGCTGCTGGCCGCCGGAGAGCTGGGCGGGGAACTTGTCCGCCTGTGCGCCGACACCGACCCGCTCCAGCAGTTCGCGGGCGGTCTTCTCGGCCTGCGCCCGGGCGATCCCGCGCACCTTGACCTGGCCGATGACGACGTTCTCCAGCACCGTCTTGTGCGCGAACAGGTTGAAGCTCTGGAACACCATGCCGACCTCGGCGCGCAGCCGGGCCAGCTCCTTGCCCTCGGCGGGCAGCGGGCGGCCGTCGATGGTGATCGTGCCGGAGTCGATGGTCTCCAGCCGGTTGATCGTCCGGCAGAGCGTCGACTTGCCGGAGCCGGACGGCCCGATCAGGACCACGACCTCGCCCTGGACGATCTTCAGGTCGATGTCCTGGAGGACGTGCAGCGCTCCGTAGTGCTTGTTCACGCTGCTCAGCACGACCAGGGGGGCGGCTGCAGGGGTGGAGTCCTCGACCGGATTCTCGGCCATCGCGCCTGCTCCCTCGTGTCGGCCCGTGAAAGTCTGAACTCCCTTGGGCGGCAATGGTGGTACGAAATCCGGGAGCCGCGACCGGCGGAGCCGCAGCCCCCGGTGGGCCGACCATAGGAGTGATGACGACGTGCCGTCAGCCGATCTGAGCGGAACTTGAGGATCACGAAACGGCCACACGCTGCTCGCGGGCCGTTCGCCGGGTCGCCAACGGGGCATGTGAAAGCGGGCGTCCGCGCCGGCGCGCCCCGCCCCGTGGCAGCCGTCGGGCGACCGAGCCTGGCGCCGGGCCGCCCACTGGCTCATACTGCGCAGGACCGGGGCCCGACCGGGCGGTCCCGGTGATCAGGTGGGGGAAGGAGGAGAACAGGATGCGACTGCTGCTCGTCGAGGACGACGAACGCGTGGCCGCCGCGCTGGTCGCGGTACTGGGCCGGCACGGCTTCCAGGTCCGGCACGCCCGCAGCGGGCACGAGGCGCTGGACGCCCTGGTGCCGGACGGGAACGACCCGTACCGGGTGGTGCTGCTCGACCTCGGGCTGCCCGACCGCGACGGCTTCGAGGTGTGCAGCCGGATCAGGGCCGGCAGCGGCGTCCCGGTGATCATGGTCACCGCCCGCGCCGACATCCGCTCCCGGATCCACGGCCTCAACCTGGGCGCCGACGACTACGTCACCAAGCCCTACGACATGGGCGAGCTGCTCGCCCGCATCCACGCGGTGGCCCGCCGCGGCGCCGCCCCCGCCTCGGTGGCGGTGCCCGCGCCCGACGCCGTCCCGCAGCAGCGCGGCCCGCTGGAGTCCCGCGGCATCCGGATCGACCGGGAGCGCCGCCGGGTCAGCGTGGACGGCCGGGACGTGCCGCTCACCCGCAAGGAGTTCGACCTGCTCGCCCTGCTCGCCCAGAGCCCCGGCGTGGTCTACCGGCGCGAGCAGATCTTCAGCGAGGTCTGGCGCAGCGGCTGGGAGGGCAACGGGCGCACCCTGGAGGTGCACATCGGCTCGCTGCGCAACAAGCTCGCGCTGCCCGGCCTGGTCGAGGCCGTCCGCGGCGTCGGCTACCGCCTGATCCCGGAGTCCCCGGCGCCCGCCGCGGACCCGGCCCCGCCCGCCCCCGCGGAGCGCTGACCGCACGTGCGCACCCGCCTGCTCGGCATCCTGATCGCCCTCATGCTCTGCGTCCTGGCCGCCCTGGGGCTGCCGCTCGCGGCGGCGGTCGCGGCGGCCGAGCAGAGCAAGGTGGTCGTCGACCGGCTCGACGACGCCGCCCGCTTCGCCCAGGACCTGCCCACCTCCGGCCCCTCGGCGGTGGAGTCCGCGCTCAAGGGCGACCCGGAGCCCGCCCCCGGCGACGTCAGCCGCCGGCACGCGATCGACGCCGAGGTCCGCCGCTACCACGACCTGTACGGCGTGCGGCTGGGCATCTTCCAGCGCGACGGCGTGCCGATCGCCGCCGCCCCCGCCGACTGGCGGGTGCCCCCCGGGGGCTGGGGCGCGCAGGCCTTCCAGGAGGCGCTGGACGGGCGGCGCAGCCACAACCCGCCCCAGGTCTGGCCGTGGACCGACGACCGCACCCTGACCGTCGCCACCCCGGTGGTGCGCGACGGCGACGTGGTCGCGGTGGTGCTCAGCGAGTCCCCCACCGGGGCGCTGCGCACCCGGATCCTGCACAGCTGGCTGGTGATCGGCGCCGGCGAGGCCGCCGCGATGATCGTCGCGGTGCTGCTGGCCGGTCGGCTCACCGAGTGGGTGCTGCGCCCGGTCCGCACCCTCGACCGGGCCACCCACGACATCGCCACCGGCCGGATGGCCGCCCGGGTCGCGCCCGGCGGCGGCCCGCCCGAGCTGCAGCGGCTGGCCCGCTCGTTCAACGAGATGGCCGACCACGTGGTGCTCGCCATGGACCAGCAGAAGGCCTTCGTCGCGGACGCCTCGCACCAGCTGCGCAACCCGCTGGCGGCCCTGCTGCTGCGGGTCGAGGTGCTCGGCCTGGAACTGCCCGAGGGGCACGAGGAGGAGCTCGGCGGCGTCCGGGAGGAGGGCGTCCGGCTGGCCCGGGTGCTGGACGACCTGCTGGGCCTGGCCACCGCCGAGCACGCCCGCCCCGAACCCGAGCAGACCGATCTCGCCGCGCTCACCCTGGCCCGGGTCGACGCCTGGCGGCCGGTCGCCGAGCAGCGCGGGATCGAGCTGCGCTGGGAGGGCCCGGCGCTCGCCGTCGGCATGGCGGACCCGATCGGCTTCGGCTCCGCCCTGGACGCCGTGCTGGACAACGCGCTCAAGTTCGGCCCGGCCGGCAGCGGGGTGCGGCTGAGGGTCTCGGTGCGCCGGGACGAGGTCGCGGTGACCGTCACGGACGCCGGGCCCGGCCTCGCCGAGGACGAGCTGCCCCGCGCCGGGGACCGCTTCTGGCGCAGCCCGCGGCACCAGAACGTGGACGGCTCCGGGCTCGGCCTGTCGATCGCCCGCACCCTGCTGGCGGCGGGCGGCGGTTCGCTCGCCTTCGCCCCGGTCCAGCCGACCGGGCTCGCGGTGACGCTGGCGGTGCCGCGGCCGGAGAAGCGGTAGCCCGTACGGGCCCACGGCGCCCGTGCGGCGTCAGGGCTTCCGGGCTTCAGGGCTTCACCTTCAGGGCCTCACCTTCAGGGCTCCACCTTCAGGGCTCCACCTTCAGGGCTTCACCGAGCGGTAGTAGCGGGCCGCGCCCTCGTGCAGCGGGAGCGGGTCGGTGTAGACGGCGGTGCGCAGGTCGACCAGCTGGGCGGCGTGCACCTGAGCGCCGATCTGGTCGCGGCTGTCGATCACCGCCCGGGTCATGCCCTCGACCAGGCCCGGGTCCACGTCGTCCCGGGTGATCAGCAGGTTGGGCACGGCCACGGTGGAGACGGCGTCCTTGGGGTCGGCGTTCGGGTAGGTGCCCTTGGGCATGGTGGCCGCCCGGTAGGCGTCGGTGCCGCCGCCCTCCATCTTGTGGATGGCCCCGGCGAGGTCCCCCAGCGGCACGACCCGCATCCGCATGTGGTCGGACAGGTCGGTGAGGGCGCTGGTCGGCAGCCCGCCGGACCAGAAGAAGGCGTCGAGCTTGTTCTCCCGCAGCTGGTCGGCGGCGTCCCCGACGCCCGCCGACACCGGGACGATGTCGTGGTCCGGGTCCAGGCCGGCCGCGGCCAGCAGCCGCCTGGTCACCAGGTTCACCCCGGACTGCGGCAGGCCCACGCCGACCCGCAGCCCCTTGAGGTCGGCCGTGCGGTGCACCGTCGAGGAGGACGGGACGATCAGCTGGAGGTAGTCGTCGTACAGCCGTGCGATCGCCCGCAGCCGGTCCTTGCCCGGGCCCTGGTAGTCGGCGACGGCGTCGGCGGTGGCGATCGCGAAGTCGTCCTGGCCGCTGGTCACCCGGGCCAGGTTGTCGATCGAGCCCTCGGTGTTGTCCAGGGCCAGCCGCACCCCCGGCATGGCCTTGGCGACGTGGGCCTCCAGCAGCTGCCCGTACCGGTCGTAGACACCGCGCTGCACGCCGGTCGCGAAGCGCGTCTCGCCGCGCGGGTAGCCGGGCGAGCGGCCCGCCGACAGCCACCAGCCGCCCAGCCCCGCGACCAGCAGCACCAGCACCAGCACCGTCCGCCACAGCGGGCTGCGGGCCGCGGTGCGGACGGCGGCGCCGAGACGGGACGGGGTGGTGGGGGTCATGCAGGGATACTGCCAGGCGCTCCGCCGGAACGGGAGGGGAAACGGTGGGGGAAAAGCGCTTCGCGGCTGCCCGTACCCTGGTCTGGTGAGCGGTGAGAGCGGATTGAAGAGCTACAAGGTCGTCACGTACGGCTGCCAGATGAACGTCCACGACTCCGAGCGGCTGTCCGGCCTGCTGGAGGACGCGGGTTACGTCAAGGCCGGGCAGGACGGCGACCCGGACCTGGTCGTGTTCAACACCTGCGCGGTGCGGGAGAACGCCGACAACAAGCTGTACGGCAACCTCGGGCAGCTGGCGCCGGTCAAGAGCCGCCACAAGGGCATGCAGATCGCCGTCGGCGGCTGCCTCGCCCAGAAGGACCGCGACACCATCGTCCGCAAGGCCCCCTGGGTCGACGTGGTGTTCGGCACCCACAACATCGGCCACCTGCCGGCGCTGCTGGAGCGGGCCGCGGTCGAGCGCAAGGCCCAGGTCGAGATCCTGGAGTCGCTGGAGACCTTCCCCTCCACCCTGCCGACCCGCCGCGAGTCCGCGTACGCCGCGTGGGTCGCCATCTCCGTCGGCTGCAACAACACCTGCACCTTCTGCATCGTCCCCGCGCTGCGCGGCAAGGAGGAGGACCGCCGCCCCGGCGACGTCCTCGCCGAGATCGAGGCGCTGGTGGACGAGGGCGTCATCGAGGTGACCCTGCTCGGCCAGAACGTCAACGCCTACGGCTCCGACCTGGGCGACCGCGAGGCCTTCTCCAAGCTGCTGCGCGCCGCCGGCCAGATCGAGGGCCTGGAGCGGATCCGCTTCACCTCGCCGCACCCGCGCGACTTCACCGACGACGTGATCGCCGCGATGGCCGAGACGCCGAACGTGATGCACCAGCTGCACATGCCGCTGCAGTCCGGCTCCGACACCGTCCTCAAGGCGATGCGCCGCTCCTACCGCCAGGAGCGCTTCCTCGGGATCATCCGGAAGGTCCGCGAGGCGATGCCGGACGCGGCCATCTCCACCGACATCATCGTGGGCTTCCCCGGCGAGACCGAGGAGGACTTCGAGCAGACGATGCACACCGTCCGCGAGGCCCGCTTCACCAACGCCTTCACCTTCCAGTACTCCAAGCGCCCCGGCACCCCGGCCGCCGAGATGGCGGACCAGGTGCCGAAGGCCGTCGTGCAGGCCCGCTACGACCGGCTGATCGCCCTCCAGGAGGAGATCTCCTGGGAGGAGAACAAGAAGCAGGTCGGCCGCACCCTGGAGATCCTGGTCGCCGAGGGCGAGGGCAAGAAGGACGACAAGACCGACCGGCTCTCCGGCCGCGCCCCCGACAACCGGCTGGTGCACTTCACCAGGCCGACGGAGCCGGTGCGCCCGGGCGACCTGGTGACCGTCGAGATCACCTACGCCGCCCCGCACCACCTGCTCGCCGAGGGCCCGTCGCTCGCGGTGCGCCGCACCCGGGCCGGCGACGCCTGGGAGAAGCGCCAGGCCAAGCCCGCGGCCAAGCCGGCCGGGGTGATGCTCGGCCTGCCGGGCATCGGTGCCCCGGCCGCGCTGCCCCTGGCCGCTCCGGCGGGCGGGGCCTGCTGCGGCGACTGACGGCCCGCTCCTCGAACGGGGCCCGCTCCTCGAACGGCGGCCCGCTCCTCCACCGGCGGCCCGGCGGGACTTCGAGTCCGGCCGGGCCGCCGTCGCCGTTTGGCTAGAGTGATCCGCATGCTGGTAGCCGCCGCCGTGTGCCCCTGTCCGCCGCTGCTCGTCCCCGAGGTCGCCGCCGGGGCGGCCGCCGAACTGGACCCGCTGCGGGCCGCCTGCGACGAGGCCCTCGCGGCGCTGGTCGCGGCCGGACCGCAGCTGGTCGTGGTGGTCGGCGCCGGCCCGGAGGCCGAGGTGTGGACCGAGGGCGGGGCCGGCTCCTTCCACCGCTACGGGGTGTCGCTGGTCGCCAAGCTGCCCGGCGGCCGGGTCGAGGGGCCGGAGCTGGCGCCCTCGCTGACGGTCGGCGCCTGGCTGCTGGAGCGCGCCGGGGTGACGCTGCCGACGCACGCCTGCGCGGTGCCCGCCGACGCGCCCGCCGACCGGATGCTCGGGCTCGGCCAGGGCCTGGCCCAGCTGGCCGACCGGGTCGGCCTGCTGGTGGTGGGCGACGGCAGCGCCTGCCGCTCGGTGAAGGCGCCCGGCTACCTGGACGAGCGCGCCGAGGGCTTCGACGCCGCCCTGGCCGCCGCGCTGGGCTCAGCCGACCTGCCCGCGCTCGCCGCTTTGGACGCCGGGCTGGCCGCCGAGCTCAAGGCCGAGGGCCGGGCGCCCTGGCAGGTGCTGGCCGGCGCCGCGGAGGGCGCCGGCCTCACCGCGCGGCTCGGCTACCAGGACGCCCCGTACGGGGTCGGCTACGTCGTGGCGTCCTGGAGCTGATCGGAGCGCGGGGCGTCAGGCCCGCGGCGCCTGGCCGTTGCCGCCGGCCGGCCCCTCCTCGCCCGGCTTCGGCTTGTGGGCGAAGTCGTCCACCGCGCCCTTGGCCTTGCTGGCGCCGTGCTCGATCTTCTCGCTGTACTTGCCCTTGGTCGCCTTGTCGATCGCGCCGCCGGCCTTGTCCACCGCGTGCTCGATCTGCTCGCTGTGCTTGCCGGCGAGCTCACTGGCCTTGCCCTTGAGCTCTTCGGCCTTGCCCTTGAGGTTGTCCATCAGACCCATGGCGATCTCACCCTTTCGTCCCTGTCTCCTGCCCAACGTCCGTCACCGCCGAACCGTTCGCAAACCGGCTCAACTGCGGAAACGGCGGAGATGGCCGGAGACGGCTGGACACAGTCACATCGTCGCGCAGTCGGGGCCGACGGGCAGCCCGGTCACCGGTGCGGCGGCGGTTTTGCGAGACTGGAGCGGTGAGCAGCTCCCGTACCGACCAGTCCCGCGCCGCCCAGCCCCGAGTGGTCTGCATCGTCGGCGCGACCGCCGCCGGCAAGTCCGACCTGGCCGTCGCCATCGCCCGCAGCCTCGGCGGCGAGGTGATCAACACCGACTCGATGCAGCTGTACCGGGGCATGGACATCGGCACCGCCAAGCTCACCCCCGCCGAGCGCGGCGGCGTGCCGCACCACCTGCTGGACGTCTGGGACGTCACCGAGGCCGCCAGCGTCGCCGAGTACCAGCGGCTGGCCCGGGCCGAGATCGACCGGCTGCTCGCGGCCGGGCGCACGCCCGTCCTGGTCGGCGGCTCCGGGCTGTACGTCCGGGCGGCGATCGACGAGATGGAGTTCCCCGGCACCGACCCGGCGGTCCGGGCCCGGCTGGAGGCCGAGCTGGAGGAGGCCGGCCCGCTCGCGCTGCACCGGCGGCTGGCCGAGCTGGACCCGGCGGCCGCGGAGGCGATCCTGACCGGCAACGGGCGGCGGATCGTCCGCGCGCTGGAGGTCATCGAGATCACCGGGCAGCCGTTCACCGCGAACCTGCCCGGCAACACCGCCGTCTACGACGCGGTGCAGATCGGGGTCGCGGTGCCGCGCCCCGAACTGGACGAGCGGATCACGCTGCGGGTCGACCTGATGTGGCGGGCCGGACTGCTGGACGAGGTGCGCGCGCTGGAGCGGGTCGGGCTGCGGGAGGGGCGGACGGCCTCCCGGGCGCTCGGCTACCAGCAGGTGCTGGACCACTTCGCCGGCGAGTGCACCGAGGACGAGGCACGGGCGGAGACCGTCCGGGCCACCAAGCGCTTCGCCCGCCGTCAGGAGTCCTGGTTCCGCCGCGACGGCCGGATCAACTGGCTGTCCCGGCCGGCCGGCACCGACCCCGTCGAGCTGCTGGAACGCTCCCTGGAGCTGATCGACCGTCAGGAGCGTCCGGCCGGGTAGGCGGGTTCCGGCCAATCCGGCGGTGCACCTGCGCGCGCAGGTGGCCGTGCAGGACGAACCGGCGGTCACGGCCCGATCACGTGATGGCCACGGATCACCCGTCGACGCCGGTCAGGCCCGGAACGCCCGTCTGGACATGCCATCATCGAAGGCGTAGGGGTCGGCCGCGCGGGCCGACCGTGCCCGACCGCGAGTCCGCTCGTGTCGAACTGTCAGGGGAGGCCGCGTGTCGACGGGTACCGGCCCCGAACCCGGCCAGAGCGGGAGTGTCACCGCACCGGCCGACGAGTCGACGATGGGTGACCTCCCCGTGCTGACCGGCCTGGAGGCGCCCACCTCCTACGCGGTCGCACTGCCGGCCCTGGACACCCGCACCCCGGCGGGCGCGGTGCACGAGCGGGAGATCCGACCGCTGCGCCGGCTCCGCTGGTGGCAGACCCTGCCGATCGCCCTGCTGGGCATCCTCGGCTCGCTGATGTTCGCCTTCCCGCTCGCCTTCGGCTCGGCCGGCGCGCGCGCCACCATGGTCGGCATGCTCGGGCTGCTGCTCACCGCCGCCTCGGTCGGCTGGGGGGCGATGGCCGCCCGGCACGCCGGGTACAAGTGGCCGGGCCTGCCGCGCCGCGGCTCCGGGCAGCGGGCCGGCTGGAAGGCGATCGCGCTCTACACCCTGATCGCGCTGGTGGCCTGTGCGCTGGCCGTCTGGCGGGTCGCCTACCTGCGCTGATCCGTGGGCTGCCGGTGTCGCCCCCCTGCTGCCCCGCGCCGATCCACCGGTCGGACCGCCCGGGTGGCCGGTGCGCCCGTTCAGTACCATCGGGAGGGTGAGCGCATCCTCCCCGCAGCCGGTCGGCGTCCCCTTCTTCAAGGGGCACGGCACCCAGAACGACTTCGTCATCGTCCCGGACCCGGACGGCGCGCTGGAGATCGGCCCCGCGGCCGTCGCCGCGCTGTGCGACCGGCGGGCCGGCATCGGCGGGGACGGGCTGCTGCGCGTGGTGCGCTCCGCCGCCGAGCCGGCCGCCGCGGACCAGGCCGACCGGGCCGAGTGGTTCATGGACTACCGCAACTCCGACGGCAGCATCGCCGAGATGTGCGGCAACGGCGTGCGGGTCTTCGCCCGCTACCTGGTCGAGGCCGGCCTGGCCGAGCCCGGCGAGTTCGCGGTCGCCACCCGCGCCGGGGTGCGGACGGTGCGGGTCGCCGAGGACGCCGGGGACGGGACGCCCGGCGAGGTCACCGTCGACATGGGTCGGGCCCGACTGCCCGGGCCGGACGGCGTCGAGGTCGCGGTCGGCGCGCGGCGCTGGCCCGCGCTGAACGTCAACATGGGCAATCCGCACGCGGTGGCCTTCGTGGACAGCCTCGACCACGCCGGGGACCTGCTGTCCGCGCCGCTGACCAGCCCCGAAGGGGCCTACCCGGAAGGCGTGAACGTCGAGTTCGTGGTGGACCGCGGGCCGCGGCACGTCGCCATGCGGGTGTACGAGCGCGGCTCCGGCGAGACCCGCTCCTGCGGGACCGGCACCTGCGCCGTCGCGGTGGCCGCCATCCGCCGGGACGGCGTCGACCCGGCGGTCACCGGCGAGCCGGCCACCTACACCGTGGACGTGCCGGGCGGCCGACTGGTCATCACCGAGCACCCGGACGGCCGGATCGAGAAGACCGGCCCGGCGGTCATCGTGGCCGCCGGCGAGATCGACGCCCGCTGGTGGGCCGAACTGGGGCGGGTCTGACACGCCTGGGGCGCGGCTCGGACAGCTGACGGCCCGGTTTGCCCATTTCGCGCGGCGGTGAATCCGCCCGTTCGAGTGACGCGTGTCGCGGACGGGAAGCAAGGCATCGCGGAACGTGCTCTGCTCGGTAGCATGGACCACCGGGAAGGCGCCCCTCGGCGGGGTGGCGGCCGGTGATCGCTGCCGGAGGTGCGCCGATGACCATCGAAGCCGGGCAGTCCCTGACGGGGCAGCCGACGTCCGCACGGCAAGCCGGGGCCAGGCGGCCCTTGGGGGAGCTCGGCCGGGCCGCGCTCGGCCGGGCCGGGCGGGCCGCCCTGCTGGCCACCGGCCGGCCGCCCGTCCCGGACGCCCTCGAACCGCTCGTCCGAGTCCACCGCGAGCACCATCCGCAGGCCGACCTCGGCCTGCTCGCCCGGGCCTACCGGCTCGCCGAGGCCAGCCACCGGGGCCAGAAGCGCAAGAGCGGCGGGCCGTACATCACCCACCCGCTCGCCGTCACCATGATCCTGGCCCAACTCGGCGCAGGGACAACCACATTGGTCGCCTCGCTGCTCCACGACACCGTCGAGGACACCGAATTGACGCTCGATCAGGTGAGTGCCGGCTTCGGGCCCGAAGTCGCCTACCTGGTCGACGGGGTGACGAAACTGGAGAAGGTCGACTTCGGCGCCGCCGCCGAGGCCGAGACCTTCCGCAAGATGCTGGTCGCCACCGGCGACGACGTCCGGGTGATGGTGATCAAGCTCGCCGACCGGCTGCACAACATGCGCACCATCCGGCACATGAAACCGGCCAGCCAGGTGCGGATCGCCAAGGTCACCCGGGACGTGCTGATCCCGCTGGCCGAACGGCTCGGCATCCAGGTGCTCAAGGCGGAGCTGGAGGACATCGTCTTCGCCACCCTGCACCCCGAGGAGCACGCCCGCACCCGGGCCCTGATGGCCGGTCACGAGGGCGAGCCGGACACCCTGCTGGCCCCCTTCGCCCGGCTGCTGGCCCGCCAGCTGTCCGAGACCGGGGTGGCCGCCGAGGTCACCGTCCGGCCCCGGCACTGCGTGTCGCTGCACCGGGTGCTGCTCAAGCGGGCCGCCGCGCCCGGCCCGGACGGGCGGCCGCAGGGGCCGCAGCCCGCCGACTTCGGGCGGCTGCTGGTGGTCGTCGAGGAGAACGCCGACTGCTACGCCGTGCTCGGCGAGCTGCACACCTGCTGGACGCCGCTGCCCGGCGAGTTCAAGGACTTCGTCGCCGCCCCCAAGTTCAACCTCTACCAGTCGCTGCACACCGCCGTGGCGCTCAGCGGCGGCACGGTCGTCGAGGTGCTGGTGCGCACCCGGCGGATGCACGAGGTCGCCGAGACCGGGGTGGTCGCGCTCGGCGACCCGGAGCCGGCCGGCTCCGTCCAGGACGCCGACGAACTCGACCGCACCGACCCGGCCCGGCCCGGCTGGCTCAGCCGGCTGCTGGAGTGGCAGCAGGAGACGCCCGACCCGGACGCCTTCTGGTCCGCGCTCACCGCCGACCTGGCCGGCGACCGCGAGATCACCGTCGTGACGGAGAGCGGCGAAACGCTTCAGCTGAGGGCCGGCGCCACCTGCGTGGACGCCGCCTACCTGCTCGGCGAGGAGACCGGCCACCGGTGTATCGGAGCCCGGGTCAACGGCCGGCTCACCGCGCTCTCCACCGTCTTGCAGGACGGCGACCTGCTCGCCGTGCTCACCGAGGCCGTGCCCACCGGAACCGTGCTCACCGAGGACGGGCCGCGCCCCGCCGAACCCTCCGGGCCCGCGCCCGAGTGGCTCGCGCACGCCCGGACCCCGGCCGCCCGGCTGGCCATCGAACGCTGGCTCGCCGACCACCCGGCCCGGCTCCCGGCGGTGTGCACCGGCCCCTCCAGCGGCCAGCCCGTCCCGCCCGCGCACCGCACCACCGAGCGCCGACCGGCCCCGGTCGCGGTGGCCGGCCGGCCCGGGGCGCCGGTCCGGCTGGCCCGCTGCTGCACGCCCGTGCCGCCGGACGAGGTGGCCGGCTACCCGATCCGCGGCGGAGCCGTCGCCGTGCACCGCACCGGCTGCCCGGCCGGGGAGCGGATGCGCGCGGCCGGGCGCGCCGAGCTGGAGGTCCGCTGGCGGCCGGAGGGCAACCCGGCGGCCGGCCACCGGGCCACCCTGCGGGCCGAGGCGCTCAACCGGCCCCGGCTGCTCGCCGACCTCACCGCGGCCATCTCCGCCGAGGACGTCGGCATCGTCTCGGCCGAGGTCGAACCGCCGCAGGAGCTGCGGGTCCGGCACACCTACACCGTCGAACTGCCCGAGCCGGCCGCGCTGCCCGCGCTGATGCGGGCGATGCTCAAGGTCTCCGGGGTGTACGACGTCAGCCGGCCGCAGGCCCCGGACACCGGCGGGGCCCGCCACTCCGGGGAAAATGGGGATGACCGGTTCGCGCCGGGCGTGGGACCATCATGGGGAATTCACGGCCGGTCCACGGCGTTCTCAGGGCACAGGAGCCCCGATGGCACCCGAGGACCTGAGGGGTAGCTCACCTCGCCCGGCGGTAACCGGGGCGGCAGCTGGGCAGACTCCGGGTGGGACCGCACAGGGCGGTCCCCACAGGCCATCCGCACCAGCGACCAAAGGACAGAATGACCTCCACGTCCGACACCCGCGACCACGCCGACGCCCCGCGCCGCCTGAACGGTCTGCGGGCGGAAGCCCTCATGGACGAGGACCTCGCGGCCATCGACGAGGACCGCGGCCACCACTACGACGGCGACCAGTACGACCGCAGCGAGCGTGCCGCCCTGCGCCGCGTCGCCGGCCTCTCCACCGAACTCGAAGACGTCACCGAGGTCGAGTACCGCCAGCTCCGCCTGGAGCGCGTGGTGCTCGTCGGCGTCTGGACGGACGGCACCCTGGAGGAGGCGGAGAACTCGATGGCCGAGCTCGCCGCCCTCGCCGAGACGGCCGGCTCCCAGGTGCTGGACGGCGTGATCCAGCGCCGCGACAAGCCCGACGCGGCCACCTACATCGGCTCCGGCAAGGCGAAGGAACTGCGCGACATCGTGGCGGCCACCGGCGCCGACACCGTGGTCTGCGACGGTGAGCTCACCCCCGGCCAGCTGATCCACCTGGAGGACGTGGTCAAGGTCAAGGTCGTCGACCGGACGGCCCTGATCCTGGACATCTTCGCCCAGCACGCCAAGTCCCGGGAGGGCAAGGCGCAGGTCTCGCTCGCGCAGATGCAGTACATGCTGCCGCGCCTGCGCGGCTGGGGTCAGTCGCTGTCCCGGCAGATGGGTGGTGGCGGCTCCGCCTCGTCCGGCGGCGGCATGGCGACCCGTGGTCCCGGTGAGACCAAGATCGAGACCGACCGGCGCCGGATCCGCGAGAAGATGGCGAAGCTCCGCCGCGAGATCGCCGAGATGAAGAAGGGCCGCGACACCAAGCGCCAGGAGCGCAAGCGCCACCAGGTGCCGTCGGTGGCCATCGCCGGGTACACCAACGCTGGCAAGTCGTCCCTGCTCAACCGGCTCACCGGGGCGGGCGTCCTGGTGGAGAACTCCCTGTTCGCCACCCTGGACCCGACCGTCCGCCGGGCCCAGACCCCGAGCGGGCGGCTCTACACCCTGGCCGACACCGTCGGCTTCGTCCGGCACCTGCCGCACCACCTGGTCGAGGCCTTCCGCTCGACCATGGAGGAGGTCGCCGACGCGGACCTCATCCTGCACGTGGTCGACGGCTCGCACCCCGAGCCGGAGACGCAGCTGGCCGCCGTCCGCGAGGTCATCGTCTCGGTCGACGCGCAGAACGTGCCGGAGATCGTGGTGATCAACAAGGCGGACGCCGCCGACCCGCACGTGCTGCAGCGCCTGCTGCTCCGCGAGCCGCACGCCATCGTGGTGTCGGCCCGCAGCGGCGAGGGCATCGAGGAGCTGCTGAAGCTCATCGACGACGAGCTGCCGCGCCCGGCGATCGAGGTGCGGGCCCTGGTGCCCTACACCCAGGGCGGGCTGGTCTCCCGGGTGCACGCCGAGGGCGAGCTGCTCGGCACCGAGCACACCGGCGAGGGCACGCTGCTGCACGCCAAGGTGCCGGCCGAGCTGGCCGCCGAACTGGAGCGCTACGCGGTGGCGCTGCAGGTCTGAGGCGACGGGCCGACGAAGGGCCCCCGGACGCGACCGTGATGCCGTTGGGCATCGCGCGAGCGTGCGGGGGCCCTTCGCGTGCGCGAGCGTGCGGGGCCGTGCGGGGGCTCGTCCGGGCGTCCGGGCGTCCGAGCGTGCGGGCGTGCGGGCTACTTCACGTTCTTGGCGAAGTAGTCGAAGGCCTGCTTCGCCTGGTCCTGGAGCGAGGGGCCGGCCAGGTACCCGGGCGGGTTGCGGCTGCCGATCGCGGTGACGCTGATCAGGTTGGGCTTGCCGTCCTTGGTGATGAACCAGCCGCCGCCGCTGGAGCCGCCGGTCACGGTGCAGCCGGTGACGTACATCGGCGGGCGGCTCCGGTCGGGGGAGAGCCTGGCCGGCGGGACCGGGGACTCGCAGCGGGAGAGCTCCAGGCCGTCGGACGGCCGATCGGTCGGGTAGCCGTACGCGGTCGCCGAGCCGATCTGCTCGCGCGGGGCGTTGAACCAGACCGGGACCGAGCCGCCGACCGCCTCCTCCAGCGACGCGCCGGAGCCGCCCTCGCCGCGCACCCGGATGATCCCGTAGTCGTACTGGTGGTGGGCGCCGACGCCGTCCTCCCCGAGCCAGGTCGGCGACACCAGCGCGCGCACCGCCACCCACCGGCCGTACGGCGCGGCCTGCTGCTCGGTGAGCGGTTTGCCGCGGGCCGCCTGGCCGTCCCGGTTGAAACCGGGCACGAAGGTGATGTTCCGCAGCCAGCCGCCACCCTTGCCGTCGTGCAGGCAGTGCGCGGCGGTGTAGACGAGGTTGCTGCGGCCCGGGTTGGCCGGGTCGGAGACCACCGTCGCGGAGCAGACCGCGTCGCCCTGGGGCGTGGTGACGAAGAGCCGGCCGACCACGGCGGTGGCCGGGCCGTACGGGTGCGGCTGCGGCGTGGCCGCGACGGCCGCGGGCGGGGCGTCCGGCCGGCCGCCGTCCGGTGCGGCGGTGAGCGGGTACTCCGGGGTGGGCCGGCCCTTGGCGGCGGCCATCCGGGTGGTCGACCAGAAGCCCGGGGCCACCTCGTTGGCGAAGCCGCTGCCGGAGACGAACCGGGCCCAGTCCTCCACCTTCCAGCCCGTCAGGTCGCCCAGGCTGGTGGGCGCCGAGGTGGGGAGGGCGGGCGGTGGCGCGGCCGCCGCGGCGCCGGAGTCGTCCGGCCCGCAGGCGGTCGCGGCGAGCGCGAGCACGGCGAGCACCGCGGCGCCGGTCGGTCCGGATCGGCGCCGCGGTCCGCGGCCGGTGTGCTTCGGCATGCTGCATCGTCCCCCGGGGGCGGCCTCCGCCGCCCGTACGGCTTGGTCCGGTCCGACCGGAAAGGGCCTACGGCTTCTTGGAGATCCAGTCCAGCGCCTGCTTGGCGACCGTCTCCAGGTACGGGCCGCTCAGCGAGGTGTGGTCCTCGGTGCCGATGGACGTGTTGCTGACCAGGGCAGTCTTCCCGTCCGGCATGGTGGCGAACCAGCCGCCGCCGCTGGAGCCCTGGGTCATGTTGCAGCCGATGGTGAGCATCGACGGGCGCTTGGCGTCGAACGACAGCCGGGTCGGCTTGCCGCCGTCGCACCTGTACAGCTCCTGGCCGTCGAACGGCTTGTAGAGCGGGTAGCCGACCGCCGCGACGGACACCTTGTCGCGCGGGGCGTCGAACCAGACCGGGACGGCCGAACCGACCGTCTCCTCCAGCGACTTGCCGGAGTCGTTCTGGTTGTGCACCCGCATGACGGCGAAGTCGTACTGGTTCGCGGCGTCACCGGTGCCGCCGCCCTCGACCATCCACTGCGGCGAGGTGGTGACCAGGTCGGCCCACCAGGTGCCCAGCGGGGCCAGTTCGGACAGCGGGGCCTTCTTGCCGCCGCTGGAGGCGCCCGAGTTGTTGTAGGCGGGAACGAAGACCAGGTCCTTGAAGAAGTCGCCGCCCTTGCCCGCGTGCACGCAGTGGCCGGCCGTCCAGACCAGATTGCTCCTGCCCGGGTGCTGCGGGTCGGTGATCACCGTCGCCGAGCAGTTGCCCCGGCCGCCCTGGGCACTGAAGAACACCTTCCCGGACGGCTGCTTGGTGTACGGGCGGGGCACCGGCACGGCCTTGACCACCGGCGGGTCCGGGTCCGTCACGCCGTTGTCGGCGGCCGGCTTGGCGGTGGGCGGGGCCGGATCGGCGGGCTTGGAGTCGCCCATCTTGTCCGGGTTCCAGAAGTCCTTCACCACCGGGTTGTTGAAGACGTGCTTGGACGCCCACGAGTCCCAGTCCTCGAACTTCCACTTCTTCAGGTCGTCCCAGGACTTCGGCAGGCCCTCCAGCAGACTGGTCGGGATGCCCGACGGGAGGGTGATCCCGCCGATCACGCCGCCCCCCGGGGCGGCGGTGCCGGACGCGGGCGGCGGCGCGGCGCTGCCGCCCCCGTCGCCCGCCGGGCCGTCCGGCCCGCAGGCGCTCGCCGCGAGCAGCGTCCCCGTGACGAGGGCGACGGCCATGGCTGACCGGTGGATCGATGGCATGTGTGCGCTTCCCCCTGTGCTCGATCGGGCTGTCGTGCGGCGACTCGCCGCTGTGGAGTCTTCCACCGGTCACCAGGACGGCGGCGGCCACCCCCCGGGTTGCGGCCCCGACCGGAGGTCACCGATCCGTGACGTGGCCGCCGACGGTCCGTCGGCCCAGCAGGGCCCCGCGCGCCGGACGCGGACAATCCCCGATCTTCACCCGGACGAGTGAGCCAACCTTGTGATCACCCGTCAGGGATAGGTAACCCTTACCTGACGCGACGGTGCGAGCGCCCGCCGATCCTCTCCACCACCCGTGCGTCCGCACCCCCACGCGCCCCAAGGAGCAGCCTTGAGCACCGCCCTCACCGGAGCCCCGCCCGCCCCGCTGCTGCCCGCGGACCGGCCGGCCGAGCCCGATCCGCTGCTGCACCCGGACCCCGCCGTCGCCGCCGAACAGGCCGCACTGGAAGCCCTGCTGCGCTGCTGGACGCGCGAGACCGGCGCCCGCCCCGGCCCCGACGGTCGGCTGCGGATCGCCGTCCTCGGCGGCGCCGCCCGGCTCTCCGCCCCCGTCCGCTACTGGTCGCCCGGCGGCTGGCACCGGTTCGGCCCCGCCGTCCTCTCCGCCGGGGAGGGCACCGCCGACGCCCCCGTGGACGCCGTCACCACCGCCGCGCTGCTCGCCGCCGCGGCCGCCGACCGCCCCGACCCCGGGCAGGTCGCCGACCTCGCCGCCCGGGTCGCCGACTCGGTCGTCCGCACCGCCGACATCCTCGCCCACCGCCGCACCGCCGCCCCCGCCGGCGGCCCCGAACGCTCGCACTTCCTCGCCGCCGAACAGTCCCTGCTGCTCGGCCACCCGCTGCACCCCACCCCGAAGAGCCGCGACGGCCTCGGCCCGGCCCAGAGCGCCGCCTACTCGCCCGAACTGCACGGCTCCTTCCAACTCCACTGGTACGCGGTCCACCGCGACCTGCTCGCCGCCGGCTCCGCCCTCACCGAGAGCGCCGACCGGATCACCGCGGACCTGCTCGGGGACCATGCCGCCCTGCCGCCCGGCACCGCCGCCCTGCCGCCCGGCACCGCCGCCCTGCCGCTGCACCCCTGGCAGGCCCGCGAACTCGCCCACCGCCCGGCCGTCGCCGCCCTGCTCGCCGACGGGCTGCTGCACGACCTCGGCCCGGCCGGCGAACCCTGGCACCCCACCTCCTCGGTGCGCACCGTCTACCGCCCCGGCACCCCCTGGATGCTCAAGCTCTCGCTCGGCCTGCGGATCACCAACTCCCGCCGGGAGAACCTGCGCAAGGAACTCCACCGCGGCCTGGAGGTGCACCGGCTGCTGGAGAGCGGCCTGGCCGCCGAATGGCACCGCGCCCACCCCGGCTTCGACATCGTCCGCGACCCGGCCTGGATCGGCGTCGACCACCCCGCCCTCGGCGACCCGGGCGGCCTGGACACCGTGCTGCGCGCCCAGCCCTTCGCCCCCGCCGACCGCGCGCTGTGCGTCGCCGGGCTGGTCGCCGAACAGCCGCTCGGCACCGGCGACACCGTGCCGTCCCGGCTCGGCGACACCCTGCGGGCGCTCGCCGTCCGCTGCGGCCGCCCGCTGCGGACCGTCGCCGCCGAATGGTTCCTGCGCTACCTGGACGCCGTCGTGCTGCCCGTCCTCTGGCTGGACGGCACGGCCGGCATCGCCCTGGAGGCGCACCAGCAGAACAGCCTCGTCCTGCTCGACGCCGACGGCTGGCCCAGCGGAGGCCGCTACCGCGACAACCAGGGCTACTACTACCGGGAGAGCGCCGCCGACCGGCTCACCGCGCGGCTGCCCGGGCTCGGCGAGCACAGCGACACCTTCCTGCCCGACGAGGTGATCGACCACCACTTCGCCTACTACCTCGGCATCAACCACGTCCTCGGCCTGGTCGGCGCCTTCGGCAGCCAGGGGCTCGCCGACGAGACCGTGCTGCTGGCCGGGCTGCGCCGCTTCCTGGCCGGCCCGCGGGCCGCCGCCACCGGCTCGGCGCTGCCCGGGCTGCTGCTCGACGCGCCCACCCTGCCGTGCAAGGCCAACCTGCTCACCCGGATCAACGGCCTGGACGAACTGGTCGGCCCGGTCGCCACCCAGTCCGTCTACGTGGACATCCCCAACCCGCTGGCGGGCGCATGAGCCTGCTCGACGACCCGCCGGGATGGGGCGCGATCCCCACCCCGGCCGGCGAGTTCCGGCTCAGCCCGGTCCGGCTGCCCGCCGACCTGGACCTGCTCGCCGGGTGGATGAACGACCCCGAGATCGCCGCGTTCTGGCAGCTCGCCGGGCCGCCCGACGCCACCGAACGGCACCTCCGGGCCCAACTCGACGGCGACGGCCGCAGCGTGCCCTGCCTCGGCCTGCTCGACGGCGCCCCGACGAGCTACTGGGAGGTCTACCGCGCCGACCTCGACCCGCTCGCCCGGCACTACCCGGCCCGGCCGCACGACACCGGCGTCCACCTCCTGCTCGGCCCCGCCGAGAGCCGCGGCCGGGGCCTCGGCGCCGTCCTGCTGGCCGCCCTCGCCGAGCGGATCCTGCGGCAACGGCCCCGCTGCGAACGGGTCGTCGCCGAACCGGACGTCCGCAACCGGCGCTCCGTCCGGGCCTTCGAACGGGCCGGATTCCGGCTGGACACCGAACTCGACCTGCCCGACAAGCGCGCCGCCCTGATGGTCCGTGCCCGCGTCCCCTTCGTCGCCTAGGACACCCCCGTGGACACCCCAGCACCCCAGCCGCCGTACGACCTGCTCGGCGTCGGCATCGGCCCCTTCAACCTCTCGCTCGCCGCGCTCGCCGCGCCCGTCCCCGGCCTGCGCACGCTCTTCTGCGACCAGCGCCCGGAGTTCCGCTGGCACCCCGGCATGCTGGTGGACGGGGCCCGGATGCAGGTGCCGTTCCTCGCCGACCTGGTCTCCCTCGTCGACCCGACCAACCCGTGGTCCTTCCTCAACTACCTGCGCGACCAGGACCGGCTCTTCCCGTTCTACTTCGCCGAGCGCTTCCAACTGCCCCGCCGCGAGTACGACCACTACTGCCGGTGGGCCGCCGAACGGCTCGCCAACTGCCGCTTCGGCACCGAGGTCACCGCCCTGCACTGGGAAGCCCCGCACTTCCGGGCCGAGCTGACCGACACCGCGACCGGGCGGCGGACCGAGGTGCACGCCCGCAACCTCGCCCTCGGCGTCGGCACCAGGCCCGTCCTGCCCGAGGCCTTCACCGCCCTCGACGGTCACCCGCGCGCCTTCCACTCCGCCGATTACCTGGACCGCCGCGGCGACCTCGTCGGCGTCCGGGACATCACCGTGGTCGGCAGCGGGCAGTCCGGCGCCGAGGTCTTCCTCGACCTGCTCCGCCGCCACGACGGCGACGGCGTCCGGCTGCGCTGGCTCACCCGGACCAGGGCGCTCGCGCCGATGGAGTACTCCAAGCTCGGCCTGGAGCACTTCACCCCCGACTACACCCGCTACTTCCACAGCCTGCCCGAACCCGTCCGGGACACCCTGGTCGCCGCCCAGTGGCAACTCCACAAGGCCGCCAGCGCCGAAACCCTCGCCGAGATCCACGACCACCTCTACGAACGCACCATCGGCCGCCCGATCGACACCGCCCCGGTCGACATCACCCCCGGCACCGCCGTCACCGAAGCCCGCCCCGGCCCCTGCGGCGGCCTCGAACTGCACTGCCGGCACGGCGACTCCGGCGCCGAACACGTCCTGCGCACCGACGCCGTGGTGCTCGCCACCGGCTACCGGGCCGCCCGGCCGGCCGCGCTCGAACCGCTCGCCCGGCTGATCGACTGGGACCGGGGCGGGCGCTACCGGGTCGACCTCGACCACCGGGTCGCCACCCGGCCCGAACTCACCGGCGGCCTCTACGTCCAGAACGCCGAACTGCACACCCACGGCGTCGGCGCCCCCGACCTGGGACTCGGCGCCCACCGGGCCGCCGTGATCCTCAACGCCGTCACCGGCCGGACCGTCCACCGGCTGCCCGCCCGCACCGCCTGGACCGGCTTCGCGCCGCCCGGGACCGCCCCCGCCGCGGGCGCTGCCGCCGCTGCCGCCGCTGCCGCCGAGGGCACCCCCACCGAGAGCACCCCCACCGTCCCCCGTCCCCAGGAGCTGACCCGTGCCGCAACCGTCGGCCGCTGAACCGCCGTTGTACCTGCCCCCGCACCTGACCGCCGGGCACTGGCGGCGGGCCGGGCGCGCCCTGCTGGCCAAGATGCTCGGCGAGTTCGCCTACGAGGAACTGCTCACGCCCGTCCGCGCCGCCGCCGACGGCGAGTACCTGCTCTGGCTGCCCGAGGCCGAGTACCGCTTCACCGCCCGCCGCGGCGCGTACGGAAGCTGGCGGGTCGACCCGGAGTCGGTCCGCTGCTCCGACCCGGACGGCCTCGACCCGCTGCGCTTCCTCCCGCACGCCCGGCACGCCCTCGGCCTGCGCGGCGAGACCACCGGCCACCTAATCCGCGAACTCACCGCCACCCTGACCGCCGACGCGCACCAGCTCGCCACCGCGCTCACCGCCGCCGAACTCGCCGACCTCGACCACCCCGCCCTGGAGGGCCGCCAGGACGGCCACCCCTGGATCGTCCCCAACAAGGGCCGGATCGGCTTCTCCGCCACCGACGCCGCCCGCTGGGCCCCGGAGGCCCGCACCCCGCGCCCGCTGCCCTGGATCGCCGTCCACCGCCGGCTCGCCGAGTACCGCGGCGTGCCCGGCCTGGAGCGGCCCGAGCAGCTGTACGCCCGCGAACTCGACGACCCGGACGCGCTGCGCGCCGCCCTCGGCCCGGCCGCCGACGACTACCTGCTGCTGCCCGTCCACCCCTGGCAGTGGGACGAGACGATCGTCCCGCTGTTCGCACCCTGGATCGCCTCCGGCGAGATCGTCCCGCTGCCCTCCGACGGCGACCCACGGCTGCCCCAGCAGTCCATCCGCTCCTTCTTCAACACCGCCCACCCCGAGCGCTGCACCGTCAAACTGCCGCTGTCCGTCCTCAACACCCTGGTCTGGCGCGGCCTGCCCACCGAACGCACCCTCGCCGCGCCCGCCGTCACCGCCTGGATCCACGGTCTGCGCGACGCCGACCCGTACCTGCGCGACGAGTGCCGGGTGATCCTGCTCGGCGAGATCGCCTCCGTCACCGTCGACCACCCGCTCTACCGAGAGCTGCCCGAGGCGCCCTACCAGTACAAGGAACTCCTCGGCGCGATCTGGCGCGAACCCCTCGGCCCCTTCCTGGCCGGCGGCGAACGCGCCCGCACCCTGGCCGCCCTGCTGCAGACCGGCTCCGACGGCCGGGCGCTCGCCGCCGAACTGATCGCCCGCTCCGGGCTCACTCCCGCCGCCTGGACCGGCCGGCTGTTCGGCGCGGTGCTGCCGCCGCTGCTGCACTTCCTCTACCGGTACGGGCTGGTCTTCTCCCCGCACGGCGAGAACGCCATCGTCGTCTTCGACGAGCACGACGCGCCGACCCGGCTCGCGGTCAAGGACTTCGTCGACGACGTCAACCTCAGCGACCAGGACCTGCCCGAACTGCGCGACCTGCCCGCCGAGGTCGACGACGTCCTGCTGCGGGACGGCCCGCAGGGGCTCTGCCAGTTCCTCCACTCCGGGCTGTTCATCGGCGTCCTGCGCTACCTCGCCCCGCTGCTGGAGGCGCAGACCGGGCTGCCCGAGGCCGAGTTCTGGGCCCTGCTGCGGGCCGAGATCCGCCGCTACCAGGACCGCTTCCCCGGCCTGGGCGAGCGCTTCGAGCTGTTCGACCTGTTCCGGCCGCGGATCGACCGGCTCTGCCTCAACCGCAACCGGCTGCTGCTCGACGGCTACCAGGACCGCCCGCACCGCCCGCACGCCGCCCGGTACGGGACCGTCCCCAACGCCCTGGTGACCCTGGAGGCGGATCTTCCCGGGCGACGGAGCCGGATTGTCACCCCCGCCCCGTAGGCTGGGAGGGTCATGACGAACGACTCCGAAACCCAGCTCCCCGGCGAGACCGAGCTCCCTGGCGAGGACGGCGGCGCCGCCGCCGACGTCGAGGAAGCCGTCGCCGTCCCGCGCTCCCGCATCCCCGACCTGCTGCACGCCGCGGTGGCGGCCGTCGGCGGCGTCGAGCGCCCCGGTCAGGTCCGGATGGCCGAGGCCGTCGCCGATGCCGTCGACAACGCCGAGCACCTGCTCGTCCAGGCTGGCACCGGCACCGGGAAGTCCCTCGCCTACCTGGTGCCCGCGCTCGCCCACGGGGACCGCGTGGTGGTCGCCACCGCCACCCTGGCGCTGCAACGCCAGCTCGTCGAACGGGACTTGCCGCGCACGGTCGAGGCGCTGCACCCGGTGCTGCGCCGCCGCCCGCTGTTCGCGATGCTCAAGGGCCGCTCCAACTACCTGTGCCTGCACCGGGCCAACGAGGGCACCCCGAGCGACGAGGGCGAGGGCCTGTTCGACGCGGCCGAGGCGCTCGGCGGGCCCGCCAGCAAGCTCGGGCAGGACGTGCTGCGGCTGCGCGAGTGGGCCGACGAGACCGACACCGGGGACCGGGACGACCTCAGCCCCGGCGTCTCCGACAAGGCCTGGGCCCAGCTGGCGGTCACCTCCAAGGAGTGCCTGGGCGCCACCCGCTGCGCATACGGGCAGGAGTGCTTCGCCGAGAAGGCCCGGGAGCGGGCCAAGCTGGCCGACGTCGTGGTCACCAACCACGCGATGCTCGCGATCGACGCGATCGAGGGCGCGCCGGTGCTGCCCGAGCACGGGCTGCTGATCGTCGACGAGGCGCACGAGCTGGTCAACCGGGTCACCGGCGCGGCCACCGCCGAACTGACCGTCGGCGCGGTCAACCGGGCGGTCAAGCGCGCCGCCCGGCTCGCCAACGAGAAGGCCGTGGACGCCTTGCAGGCCGCCGCCGAGAACTACCACGGCCTGATGGAGACCGCCCAGCCCGGCCGGGTCGAGGAACTGCCCGAGTACCTGGCGTACGCGGTCACCTCGATCCGGGACGCCGCCCGCCAGGTGATCAGCTCGCTCGGCGAGACCCGCGACAAGGGGCTCAGCGACGAGGACGCCGTCCGCAAGCAGGCGATGGCCTCCGCCGAGTCGCTGCACGAGACCGCCGAGCGGCTGCTGGAGGACTCCGAGTACGACGTGGTCTGGATCGAGCGCAGCGACCGCTTCGGCATGGGCACCGGCTCGCTGCGGGTCGCGCCGCTCAGCGTCTCCGGGCTGCTGCGCGAGGGCCTCTACAAGGAGCGCTCGGTGGTGCTCACCTCGGCCACCCTCAAGCTCGGCGGGGACTTCAACGGCGTCGCCGCCTCCGTCGGCCTGCCCTCGGACTCCCGGCTGCCGGACCAGCGCACCCCCGGGGACAATCCTTCGGCCGGTTCCGGGTTCGGCGAGGACGCGGTGCCGCACTGGCGCGGCATCGACGTCGGCTCGCCGTTCAAGTACCCCAAGCAGGGCATCCTGTACGTCGCCCGGCACCTCGCAGATCCCGGCCGCGATCCCGAACGGCCGGACATGCTGGACGAGTTGGCGGAGCTGATCGGCGCGGCCGGCGGGCGCACGCTGGGCCTGTTCTCCTCGATGCGCGGCGCCCAGACGGCCGCCGAGGCGCTGCGGGAGCGGCTGGACAACCGGATCCTGCTCCAGGGGGAGGACACCCTGGGCGAGTTGATCCGGGAGTTCGCCTCGGACGCGTCCACCTGCCTGTTCGGCACGCTCTCGCTCTGGCAGGGCGTGGACGTGCCCGGCTCGGCCTGCCAGCTGGTCGTGATGGACCGCATCCCGTTCCCCCGGCCGGACGACCCGCTGATGAGCGCCCGCCAGAAGGACGTCGAACAGCGTGGCGGGAACGGCTTCATGGCCGTCGCGGCGACGCACGCGGCGCTGCTGATGGCGCAGGGCGCCGGCCGGCTGGTGCGCGCGGCCGAGGACCGGGGCGTGGTCGCGGTGCTCGACCCGCGGGTGGAGACCAAGCGGTACGGGAGCTTCTTCCGCTCCTCGATGCCGGAGTTCTGGTACACCACGGACCGCAACCAGGTGCGCCGCTCGCTGGCGGCGATCGACGCCTCGGCGCCGCCGGTCAAGCCGGTGGTGAAGCGGGGCTGAGCGGTGCGGTGATCCGGGGTTCCGTCCAGCCCGCCCCCGGGGCCGAGGCGGGGCCCGGAAGCCCCGGAGACGCCGGAGGGGCTCCCCGCGACCGCGCGGTGGAGCCCCTTCCCGCTGGGTGCGCGCGAGGCGTCAGAGGCGGCGCAGGACCGCGACCACCTTGCCCAGGATGGTGGCGTTGTCGCCGTTGATCGGCTCGTACGCCGGGTTGTGCGGCATCAGCCAGATCCGGCCGTCCTCGCGCTTGAGCCGCTTGACCGTGGCCTCGCCGTCGATCATCGCGGCCACGATGTCGCCGTTCTCGGCGACCGGCTGCCGGCGCACGGTGACCCAGTCGCCGTCGCAGATGGCCGCCTCGATCATCGAGTCGCCGCGCACGGTGAGCGCGAACAGCTCGCCCTCGCCGACCAGCTGGCGGGGCAGCGGGAAGACGTCCTCGACCGTCTGCTCGGCCAGGATCGGGCCGCCGGCGGCGATCCGGCCGACCAGCGGCACGTACGAGGTGGACGGCCGGCCGGCCGTCTCGGCGGTGTTCGGGCGGGCCACCTCGACGCCGCGGACCTCGTAGGCGCGCGGGCGGTGCGGGTCGCGGCGCAGGAAGCCCTTGCGCTCCAGGGCCATCAGCTGGTGGGCGACCGAGGAGGTGCTGGACAGGCCGACGGCCTGGCCGATCTCGCGCATGGACGGCGGGTAGCCGCGGCGCTGGACGGAGTCCCGGATGACCTCGATCACGCGGCGCTGGCGCTCGGTGAGACCGGCCTCGTCGGTGCGGATGCCGGGGGGGCGGCCGGGCAGCGCGCGGGTGGGCGCCTGGTGGGCGTCGTCGAGCGCGGGGGAGTGTTCGATCGGCTGGTCGGGAACGCGGCCCGTGCTGGAAAGGGCCGGGCCGGAGAGGCGCTGGTCTTCGCTACGGTCCATGCTGATGTCCACGCTCTGCTGATTCGTGGTGCGCTGCCCCACCTTGAACTGGGAGTGTTCCTGCACCGGGATGGTGTTGCTTTCGATGGTGTTCACGGCGGCCCCTCTCGACGGCTGTCCTCTCCCCTTTTCCAGCCCAACGCCCCTCCTATCGAAAGGTTGCGCCAAACACACGTTCGAGTGAATTATTCGAGAGTTGGCTGACTCGATCAAGGCTTTGCTGTACATCAAGGTTGTGCATCGAGTAAATGTTCGATCGGATCTCGACTTCGGCAGTCTAATCGGTGCCGACACGCCAGGGGTGGCGCTTCCCCCGGAGACCTACATCTAGTGGCTACAGTCCTCTCCGTGCCCAGTACTAGTGGTTGCGGCGCATGATCAGCTTGCCGAGGCCGGGGTCGCATCGCATAGACTCAACAGGTCCGCACGTCCTGCCAGGGAGGGATCCTCAGGTGCACTGCCCCTTCTGCCGGCACTCCGACAGCCGTGTTGTCGACAGCCGGACCAATGAGGACGGCAGCTCGATCCGCCGTCGTCGGCAGTGCCCGGACTGCGGCCGCCGCTTCACCACCGTGGAGACGGCCGCGCTGATGGTCATCAAGCGCAGCGGGGTCACCGAACCCTTCTCCCGGGAGAAGGTCATCACCGGCGTCCGCAAGGCCTGTCAGGGCCGCCCGGTCACCGAGGACGCCCTCGCCCAGCTCGGCCAGCGGGTCGAGGAGTGCGTGCGCGCCACCGGCAACGCCGAGCTGACCACCCACGACGTCGGGCTGGCCATACTCGGCCCGCTCAAGGAGCTCGACGTGGTCGCCTTCCTGCGCTTCGCCAGCGTGTACCAGGCGTACGACGGACTGGAAGACTTCGAGGCCGCCATCGCGGAACTCCGCGCCGAACGGCCCGTCCCCGAGGCGGACGGCACCTGCGTGCCCGTCGCCGCCGCCGCGCCCTAGGAGGCGCCGGCACCCGGCCCCCTGGCGGGCCTTGCTGCACCACGGGTCCCACGGGGCCCACGCATGCCCGAAAAAAGGGCACAGAACACAACAAACCGTGCGCAAGCAGGCGAGGTCTCCGCCTGCCCGCACACCGGAAGAACGAACCAGCGGTGCCCGGACTTTTCGGGGCACCTCGGGCGTTTGCCCAGGAGGAGGAAGAAGTGACAGACACCACGAGCGGTTCCGCACGCGGGTCGAAGTCCGACAAGACCACGGCCAAGGGCGGCGGCAAGGCGCCCAAGGGCGGTCTGCGGATCGGGCGCATCTACACCACTCCTGGCGTGCACCCGTACGACGAGGTGCGCTGGGAGCGCCGCGACGTCGTCATGACCAACTGGCGCGACGGGTCCATCAACTTCGAGCAGCGCGGCGTCGAGTTCCCCGACTTCTGGTCGGTCAACGCCGTCAACATCGTCACGTCCAAGTACTTCCGCGGCGCCGTCGGCACTCCCCAGCGCGAGTGGAGCCTCAAGCAGATCATCGACCGCGTGGTGCTCACCTACCGCGCCGCCGGCGAGAAGCACGGCTACTTCGCCACCAAGGACGACGCCGAGATCTTCGAGCACGAGCTGACGCACGCCCTCCTCCACCAGGTGTTCAGCTTCAACTCGCCGGTCTGGTTCAACGTCGGCACCAAGCAGCCCCAGCAGGTCAGCGCCTGCTTCATCCTGTCCGTCGACGACTCCATGGAGTCGATCCTCGACTGGTACAAGGAAGAGGGCATGATCTTCAAGGGCGGCTCCGGCGCCGGCCTCAACCTCTCCCGCATCCGCTCCTCGAAGGAACTGCTGTCCTCCGGCGGCAACGCCTCCGGCCCGGTCTCCTTCATGCGCGGCGCCGACGCCTCCGCCGGCACCATCAAGTCCGGCGGCGCCACCCGCCGCGCGGCGAAGATGGTCGTGCTCGACGTCGACCACCCCGACGTCGAGGCCTTCATCGAGACCAAGGTGAAGGAGGAGGAGAAGATCCGCGCCCTGCGCGACGCCGGCTTCGACATGGACCTCGGTGGCGACGACATCACCTCCGTCCAGTACCAGAACGCCAACAACTCCGTCCGCGTCTCCGACGAATTCATGACCGCCGTCGAGAACGGCACCGAATTCGGCCTGCGCGCCCGGATGACCGGCGAGGTCATCGAGACCGTCGACGCCAAGGAGCTGTTCCGCAAGATGGCCGAGGCCGCCTGGGCCTGCGCCGACCCCGGAATCCAGTACGACTCCACCATCAACCACTGGCACACCTGCCCGGAGTCCGGCCGCATCAACGCGTCCAACCCCTGCTCCGAGTACATGCACCTGGACAACTCCAGCTGCAACCTCGCCTCGCTGAACCTGATGAAGTTCCTGCGCGATGACGACTCCTTCGACGCGGAGACCTTCGCCAAGGTCGTCGAGCTGGTCATCACCGCGATGGACATCTCCATCTGCTTCGCCGACTTCCCCACCGAGAAGATCGGCGAGACCACCCGCGCCTACCGCCAGCTCGGCGTCGGTTACGCCAACCTCGGCGCCCTGCTGATGGCCACCGGCCACGCCTACGACAGCGAGGGCGGCCGCGCCCTGGCCGGCGCCATCACCTCGCTGATGACCGGCACCGCCTACCGCCGCGGCGCCGAACTCGCCGGCGTCGTCGGCCCGTACGACGGCTACGCCCGCAACGCCGCCCCGCACCAGCTGGTCATGAAGCAGCACGCGGACGCCTCGCTCGCCGCCGTCTCGCTCGACGACCTGGACGCCCCGGTCTGGGCCGTGGCCAACGACACCTGGCAGGACGTCCTGCGGATCGGCGCGCAGAACGGTTTCCGCAACGCCCAGGCCTCGGTGCTCGCCCCCACCGGCACCATCGGCCTGATGATGGACTGCGACACCACCGGCGTCGAGCCGGACCTGGCGCTCGTCAAGTTCAAGAAGCTCGTCGGCGGCGGCTCGATGCAGATCGTCAACGGCACCGTGCCGCGCGCCCTCAAGCGCCTCGGCTACCAGGACGAGCAGATCGAGGCGGTCGTCGCCCACATCGCCGAGCACGGCAACGTGGTGGACGCCCCGGGCCTCAAGGCCGAGCACTACGAGGTCTTCGACTGCGCGATGGGCGAGCGGGTCATCTCGGCCATGGGCCACGTCCGGATGATGGCCGCGATCCAGCCCTGGATCTCCGGTGCGATCTCCAAGACCGTGAACATGCCGGCCTCCGCGACCATCGAGGACATCGAGGAGATCTACTTCGAGGCGTGGAAGATGGGCGTCAAGGCGCTCGCCATCTACCGCGAAAACTCGAAGGTCGGCCAGCCGCTCTCGGCCAAGAAGAAGGACTCCGAGGCCAAGGCCGAGGAGGCCCCGGCCGCCGCGGTCGAGAAGGTCGTCGAGTACCGCCCGGTCCGCAAGCGCCTGCCCAAGGGCCGCCCGGGCATCACCACCTCCTTCACGGTCGGTGGCGCCGAGGGCTACATGACCGCCAACTCCTACCCGGACGACGGCCTCGGCGAGGTCTTCCTCAAGATGTCCAAGCAGGGCTCGACCCTCGCGGGCATGATGGACGCCTTTTCCATCGCCGTCTCGGTCGGCCTGCAGTACGGCGTGCCGCTGGAGACCTACGTCTCGAAGTTCACCAACATGCGCTTCGAGCCGGCCGGTCTGACCGACGACCCGGACGTGCGGATGGCGCAGTCGATCGTCGACTACATCTTCCGTCGCCTGGCGCTCGACTTCCTGCCGTTCGAGACCCGTTCGGCGCTCGGCATCCACTCCGTCGAGGAGCGCCAGCGCCACCTGGACACGGGCTCCTACGAGCCGCTGGAGGCCGAGGAGCTCGACACCGAGTCGCTCGCCCAGTCGGCGCCGGTGGTCGCCACCCCGGCCCCCGCCGTCGAGGCGCCCAAGGCCCCCAAGGCCTCCCCGGCACAGGCCCACAACTCCACGGAGCTGATCGAGATCCAGCTCGGCCTCAACGCCGACGCCCCGCTCTGCTTCTCCTGCGGAACCAAGATGCGCCGCGCCGGCAGCTGCTACCTCTGCGAGGGCTGCGGCTCCACCAGCGGCTGCAGCTGACAGCCGGTACCGACCCCGCACGGGTGAGCCACCGCTGAGGCGGGGCGAGGACTTCACGTCCTCGCCCCGCCTCTTCTCGTTTGTCCGGGCACTTCGCGGACGCCGATGTCACGGATGGGGGCGGTGGGCGGTCGGTAGGGGTGACGGCGTTCGGCGGGAGGAGTGGTGTGGTGATGGGGACGGTGTTGGTGACCGGGGCGACGGGGGTTCTGGGACGGGAGGTGGTGCGGCTGCTGGTCGCGCGCGGGGTGGCGGTGCGGGGGTTGAGCCGGCGGGTGCGGAGCGGGGGCGCGGGGGTCGAGTGGGTGGTCGGGGACCTGGTGACCGGGGAGGGGGTCGCCGGGGCGGTGGCAGGGGTCGAGGTGGTGGTGGACTGCGCGACCACGGTGGGGCGGAAGGACGTGGCCGCGGTCCGGACGCTGGTGGCGGAGGCCGGGAGGGCGGGGGTGCGGCACCTGCTGTACGTGTCGATCGTCGGGGTCGACCGGGTGCCGATCCCGTACTACCGGGCGAAGCTCGCCTGTGAGCGGGTGGTGCGGGAGTCGGGGCTGGGGTGGACGGTGCTGCGGGCGACGCAGTTCCACGACCTGTTGCTGAGGATCTTCGACGTGTCGGCGCGGCTGCCGGTGTTCCCGGTGCCGGGCGGGGCGTGGGTCCAGCCGGTGGACGTGCGGGAGGTGGCCGTGCGGGTGGCGGAGCTGGTGCGGGAGGGGCCGGCCGGGTACGCGCCGGAGGTGGGCGGGCCGCGGGTGCGGCCGTACCGGGAGCTGGCCGAGGCCTACCTGCGGGCGTCGGGTCGGCGGCGGGTGCTGCTGCCGGTGCGGGTGCCGGGGGCCTCGGGGCGGGCGCTGCGGGCGGGCGGGAACCTCACCCCGGAGCGGAAGGTGGGCCGGGGGACCTTCGAGGAGGTGCTGGCGGAGCGGTTCGGCGACCACTGATGTCAACCAGGGTTGACATCGCCGCAACTGTCAACCACAGTTGACACCATGAGTGAGAGCGGAGAACTCGCGGCCGCGGCGAGCAGCCGTGACCCCGCGGTCGGGCTCCGGGCGGTCCGCGCGCTGCGCGACCTGGCGGACCGCCTGGAAGGCCTGCAGGTGGGCAACGCCCGGTCGCGGGGCTGGTCCTGGCAGGACATCGCGGTTTGCCTCGGGGTCACCAGGCAGGCGGTGCACAAGAAGTACGCCCGGCGCGGGCCCGGCAAGGACCAGGACGGAGGCTGAACGATGTTCGAGCGTTTCACCGACCCGGCGCGGCAGGTGGTGGCTGCGGCCCAGCAGGAGGCCGGGGAGCTGCGGCACGACCGCATCGGGACGGAGCACCTGCTGCTGGCGATCCTGGCCCGGCCGGACGACCCGGCCGCCGGCGTCCTGATCGGGCTGGGGCTGGACCACGGGGCCGCCCGGCGGGCAGTGGTCCGGCTGCTCGGGCCGGGGGACGACACGCAGGCGCTGGCCTCGATCGGAGTGGACCTGGACGCCGTCCGGGCCGCGGTCGAATCGGCCTTCGGTGAGGGCGCGCTGGACGCGCCGGCCGAGGAGGAGCCGAAGCGGCGGGGCTGGTTCAGGTTGGATTCGAGGGCGGGCCGGAGTCCGTTCAGTGCCCGGGCGAAGAAGGCGCTGGAGCTGTCGCTGCGCGAATCGCTGCGGCTCAAGTCCGGTCAGATCGCGGTCGGGCACCTGCTGCTGGGGGTCCTCCGGGAGGGGGACGGCTTCGGCGCCCGGGTGATCGTCGATCACGGACTGGATCCGCAGGCCGTCCGGCGGGCTGTCGAGGGGGTGCTGGCGTGAACCGGCGGGTTCGGCGGCGCGCGGGCCGGACGGCCGCCCGGCCGGGGGCGACCGGGCGCGCCTGAGCTACCCGTACGGCGAGCACGGCTGCCCCTTCCCGGCTCAGGAGGCCGCCGAGGTGATCGCCACTACGGCGATCGAGGTGCTGCCGGTCCGGCCGTACTGACAGTCGGTCAAGATGCTTGGCCCCGTCCGGGTTTCCGGGCGGGGCCGTCGTGCTGTCGAGCGGGGGCGGAGCTCTCGGTCGGGGTGTCGACGGATGAAGGTCGACGTGGACCTTGGCGGCGGCTGGCGGCTGCGTTAACGTCATCGGATCGGTTCGTCCGTCGCCCGCTCGCGATCTCTGCACGCCCGTCTCCGGTACAGCGCGATGTTGTTCAGCCCACCGTCGGCAGCACGCCCTGGCGAGGAGGACCGCATTGACCCTCAACCCGACCGCGCCGTCCAGGAGTTCCGGTCATCGCGGTTCCGGCCGCCGCTTGGCCGTCGTACCCGCCCTGCTCGCGGCGCTGGCCCTGACCGCGGCCTGTTCCAACAGCTCCGGCGGTTCGGGCGGCGGGGGTGACGCGGCGGTCCCGTCGCTGTCCGGCGACTGTGCCAAGTACCAGCCGTACGCCGGGCATTCGGGCACCACGGTGACGATGTTCGCCTCGATCCTCAGTCCGGAGTCGGACAACCTGGAGAAGTCCTGGGCCGAGTTCGCCAAGTGCACCGGCATCAAGATCAGTTACGAGGGATCGAACGACTTCGAGTCCCAGCTGCCGGTCCGGGTGGCCGGCGGCAACGCCCCGGACTTCGCGATCATCCCGCAGCCGGGCCTGCTGGCGCAGATGGTGAAGAGCGGCAAGGTGGTCAAGCCACCCGCCCAGACGGTCACCAACGAGGACCGGTGGAGTCCGATCTGGAAGACCTACGGCTCGGTCAACGGCACCTTCTACGCGGCGCCGATGAGCGCCAACATGAAGTCGCTGGTCTGGTACTCGCCGAAGGCCTTCAAGGCGGGCGGCTACGAGGTGCCGAAGACCTGGGCGGACCTGATGGCGCTCAGCGACCGGATCGCCAAGTCCGGTGGCGCCAAGCCCTGGTGCGGCGGCATCGCCTCGGGCACGGCCACCGGCTGGCCGGCCACCGACTGGCTGGAGGAGGTGGTGCTCGGCACGTACGGCGGTGACGTGTACGACCAGTGGGTCGGCCACCAGGTGAAGTTCTCCGACGAGAAGATCACCACGGCGATGAAGACCGTCGCCGGCTGGATGCAGAACCCGGCCTGGGTCAACGGCGGTTACGGCGACGTCAAGTCGATCGCCACCACCACCTTCCAGGACGCGGGCGCGCCGGTTCTCACCGGCAAGTGCGCCATGCTCCAGCAGGCGTCGTTCTACGAGGCGCAGTGGCCCAAGGGCACCAAGGTCGGCCCGGACGGCGACGTGTTCGCCTTCCACCTGCCCGCGGTGAACCCGGCGATCCCCAACCCGGTCGAGGGCGGCGGCGAGTTCCTGGCCGCCTTCTCCGGCCGGCCCGAGGTGCAGGCGGTGCAGAACTACCTGTCCAGCTCGGACTGGGCGAGCAGCCGGGTGAAGACCGCGACGGGCTGGGTCTCGGCCAACCAGGGCGTGGACAAGAGCCTGTACACCGACCCGATCGACCGGCTGTCGGCGGACGCGCTGACCGACCCGGCGGCGACCTTCCGCTTCGACGGCTCCGACCTGATGCCGGCCGCCATCGGTTCCGGGCAGGAGTGGAAGTCGCTGACCGCCTGGTTCGCCGAGGGGCAGTCGATCCAGAAGACCGCCGCCGACATCGACGCCGCCTGGCCGCAGTAGCCGCCCGCCCGTACGAGGCGCACGCCCCCAGTGGGCGCCTGGCCGTGGTGGGTACTCGGCCGCAGTGGGCGCCTGGCTGCAGTGGGCGCCCGGCCGGACTCGTGCCGGGCCCGGCTGTGCGCCGTTCAGGACCACCTGTCGAGGGCGGTGCGGGGCCACCCACCCGCACCGCCCGCCCCTTCCCACCAGAACAGGAGGGACGCACCGTCATGTCCGTACCCGGAACCCCTTCACCGGCCACCGCGCTCGCCACCGGCTCCTGGGGCGACGCGGCGGTCAAGTTCGGCAACAGCCTCGGCGCCGTCGCGGGCTTCCTCGGCATCCTGCTGCTGGTCTTCTTCGCCGCGGGCCGGGCCCGGGGCCGACTCTCCCGCCCGCTGTCGGTGGTGGTGTTCCTCGGCCCGGCCGCGGTGCTGCTGCTGGTGGGCCTGGTCGTGCCGCTGATCCGCACGGTCTATCTGAGCCTGCAGAACGCCGACGGCAGCGGGTTCGTCGGCGGCGAGAACTTCGGCTGGGCGTTCACCACCGACTCGGTGCAGAAGGTGCTGGTCAACACGCTGCTCTGGCTGGTGGTCGCGCCGTTGGCGGCGACCGGCCTGGGCCTGGTGCTGGCGCTGCTGGTGGACCGGATGCGCGGCCAGGCGGTGTACAAGTCGCTGATCTTCATGCCGATGGCGATCTCGCTGGTCGGCGCCTCGATCATCTTCAAGTTCGTCTACGAGTCGCGCGGACCGGGCCAGTCGCAGATCGGCCTGCTGAGCCAACTCGCCATCGCGGTGGGCTGGGACGACCCGCCGAACTGGATGCTCTCGCAGCCGCTGAACACCTTCCTGCTGATGGCGGTGATGGTCTGGGTGCAGACGGGCTTCGCGCTGGTGGTGCTGTCGGCGGCGATCAAGGCGATCCCCGACGAGGTCACCGAGGCGGCCCGGCTGGACGGCGCGCAGGGGGTGCGGCTGTTCTGGTACGTCACGGTGCCGATGATCCGCACCACGGTGGTGGTGGTGCTGACCACCATCATGATCATCACGCTGAAGGCCTTCGACATCGTCCGCACCATGACCGGCGGCAACTTCGGCACCCAGGTGCTGGCCAACGAGATGTACTCGCAGTCCTTCGTGCAGTTCGACACCGGGCGGGGCAGTGCCCTCGCGGTGATCCTCTTCCTCGCCGTGCTGCCGTTGGTGGCCTACAACATCGTCCAGCTGCGGAAGGAGCGTGGGGTCCGATGAGCGCACCGCACGACAGGCCGGCCCGCGCGATGAGCGCGCCGCACGGCAGCCCGGTCCGGAAGGCCTTCAGCAGCCCGCTGGCCTCGGTCTTCGTGATCGCGGTGACCGTCCTGTGGACGATCCCGACGGTGGGCCTGCTGGTGACCTCGCTGCGCCCCAAGCAGGACGTGACGGCGAACGGCTGGTGGAACGCCTTCCTCCACCCGGACCTGGGCCTGGGCAACTACCACACGGTGCTGTTCGAGGGCGGCTCCGGCGTCTCCACCGGGCTGATGCCGTTCCTGGTGAACTCGCTGGCGATCAGCGTCCCGGCCACCCTGTTCCCGCTGGTGCTGGCGGCGATGGCGGCGTACGGGCTGGCCTGGGTGCGGTTCCGGGGGAGCGACACGGTGTTCTTCGGGGTGTTCGCGCTCCAGGTGGTGCCGATCCAGATGGCGCTGATCCCGCTGCTGCGGCTCTTCTCCGGCGGCGCGCACCTGGGGTCGCTGACGTTGATCCCGGCGGTGGACCTGAAGGGCAGCTACGCGCCGGTGTGGCTGGCGCACACCATGTTCGCGCTGCCGCTGGCGGTGTTCCTGCTGCACAACTTCATCGCCCAGCTGCCGCGGGACCTGATGGAGGCGGCGGTGGTGGACGGGGCCTCGCACTTCAAGATCTTCCGTTCGATCGTGCTGCCGCTGTGCACCCCGGCGCTGGCCTCGTTCGCGATCTTCCAGTTCCTGTGGGTCTGGAACGACCTGCTGGTCGCGCTGACCTTCGCGGGCGGCACGCCGGAGGTGGCGCCGATGACGGTCCGGCTGGCGCAGCTGTCCGGGTCCTTCGGCGGGCGGTGGGAGCTGCTGACGGCCGGGGCGTTCCTGTCGATCATCGTCCCGCTGATCGTCTTCTTCAGCTTGCAGCGGTACTTCGTCCGGGGCTTGCTGGCGGGGTCGGTGAAGGGGTAACGGAGGGGTGGCGGAGGGGCTGCGGGAGGGCTGCGGGAGCGGTGGCGGGAAGGCGGGCCAAGAGTTCTGAACTTGTTCAGAACTGAGTTTTGAACCTGTTCAGAATGGTCTACAGTCGGCTGCAGCCGCGGCGCCGAGCGCGCCCGACGGCGGACTGCCCCAAGGGCGGCTTCCGCATGCCCGCCGACCACCGAGGGGGACTCATGTCCGGCCCGTCCACGCCCGCCCCGGCCGACCTGCCACCCGAGCCCGGACCCGCGACGCCGCCCAGCCCCCATTGGGGGTCCGGCGTAACCGTGCCGCCGCACCACGGGTGGCTGCGTCCGAGCGACCCCGAGCGCAGGGCGGCCGCCACGCCCCGGGTCCTCCTCCTGGCGCTGCTCACCGGCCTGCTGACGGCCTGGCTGCTGTTCGACGGGGTGGGCGTCAACCTGCTGATCTGCGCCGGGGCCACCGCTGCCGCGGCCGGTCTCGCCGCCCGGTCGGCGGGCCGCCGGATCCGGCCCTGGACGGTGGTGTGGAGCCTGCTCGCCGTCGCCCTGCTCGCCGTCCCGGCGCTCTGGGAGGCGGGCTGGCCGGTGACGCTGTCCATCGGGTGCGCGCTCGGCCTGGCCTCGCTCGCGCTGCACGGCGGCCGCCGCTGGGCGGGCGTCCTGCTCCCCCTGCCCGCCGTCCTCTGGCAGCTGCCGCCCGGCGCGCTCTGGCTGAGGGACGGGCTGCGCGGCCGGAGCCTGCCCCACCGGGGCCGGATCGTCCCGGTGCTCAAGGCGCTCGCGGTCGCCGCCGTCCTGCTGACCGTCTTCGGCCTGCTGTTCGCCGGTGCGGACGCCGCCATGGCGGACCTGCTGGGCAGCCTCAGCCCCAGCCTCGACCTCGGCGGGCTCCCGCTGCGCGCGGTGCTGTTCGCACTGGGGGCGTTCACCGCCCTGGGCTTCGCCCACATCGCGGCCGGGCCCCGCCGCTGGGACCGTACGGTCGTCCGGCCGGGCCGGGCCCGCCGCCGGCTGGAGTGGGCGCTGCCGCTGGTCGCGCTCAACCTGATGTTCGGCGCCTTCGCGGTGATCCAGGCCCTGGTGGTGCTCGGTGGCGCCGACGCCGTCCTGCGCAACACCGGGATGAGCCGCTCCGAGTACGCCCGGCAGGGCTTCTGGCAGCTGAGCGTGATCACCGCGCTCACCCTGGTCGTGGTGGCGGTCGCCAAGCGCTGGGCCCCGCGCAGCACGCCCGCCGACCGCCGGGTGGCGCGGATCCTGCTCGGCGCGCTCTGCGTGCTCGCCCTGGTCGTGGTCGCCTCGGCGCTCGGCCGGATGTGGTTCTACGTCGACGCCTCCGGACTGACCAGGCTGCGGCTCTGGGTGCTGGTGGTCGAGGGCTGGCTCGGCGCCGTCCTGCTGCTGCTGATCACCGCCGGGCTGACCCGCTCGGCGGGCTGGCTGCCCCGCGTCGTCGTCCTCAGCGGCATGCTCGCGGCGGCGGTGTACGGGCTGATGGGCCCGGACGCGATCATCGCCGAGCAGAACGTCGCCCGCTTCGAGCGGACCTCCCGGATCGACCTGCGCAACGTCCGCGACCTCTCGCCGGACGCCGCCCCCGCCCTGGACCGGCTCCCCGCCGCCCAGCGGACCTGCGCGTTGCAGTTGATCCGCGCCGGGCTGGAGAACCACCCCGGACAGCCCTGGTACGCGACCAGCGCCTCCGCCGCCCGGGCCCGGGAGATCCTGGCGCAACGGCCGCTGGTGGACCAGCTGGAGGAGGGGCGCACCTCCTGCGAGCGGGCCGGGATGAGGTACCAGGACCTCTGGCCCTGACGCCTGCGCCTGTCTCGGGGGGCGTGCGTTTGGGGCGGGGCTGGTGTGCGGCCCGGAAACGCGGCCGGGAAACGCGGCCGGGCCGGCCGGGAGCGTGCTGCTCCCGGTCGGCCCGGTGTGGTGCGGTGCGCCCTGGTCGGGCTCAGTGCATCGCGACGCCGGAGGCCCCGCTCGGCAGGTCGCTGGCCTTGGCCTTGATCACGAAGACCGAGACCACCAGCGCCAGCCCGGCGAGTACGGCGCCCACGATGAAGCCGTGCGAAATCCCCTGGGTGAGGACCGAGTTGGCGGCGTCGGTGCCCTTCGGGAACTCGTGGTGCTGCTGGAGGTAGGCCAGCTGGTCCGGAGTGGCCGACTGGAGGAACTTCGGCTGCTGGAGCTTGCCCTCGGCGGTGGCGTAGTGCGCGAAGACCGTGGTCAGGATCGACAGGCCGAGCGAACCGCCGATCTGCTGCATGGAGTTCAGCAGGCCGGATGCGGCACCGGTCTCCTGGCCGGGGACGCCCGCGACCGCGAGCAGCATCACCGGGACGAAGATCAGGCCCATGCCGAAGCCGAAGATGACCGTGGGGCCGAGCACCCCGTCCAGGTAGCCGCTGTCCTTGCTCATCTGGGTCAGCCAGGTGAGGCCGACGGTGACCAGCAGGGCGCCGCCCGCCATGAACGGCTTCGGGCCGTACTTGGCCTGGAGGCTGGAGGCGAGCTGCGCGGCGATGATGATCGACACGCTGATCGGGAGGAAGGACACGCCGGCCTTCAGCGGGCTGTAGCCGAGCGGGCCCTGCACGAAGAGCGTGATGTAGAAGAAGATGCCGAACATGGCCGCGGCCAGGCAGAGCATCATCACCAGGCCGCCGGTGCGGTTGCGGTTGGCGAGCAGGTGCAGCGGGGTGATCGGCTGGTCGGTGCGGTTCTCGATCACGACGAACGCGGCGAGCAGCAGCACACCGCCCGCGAAGGAACCGAGCGTGATGCTGTCCGACCAGCCGTCCGAGGCGGCCCGGATGAACCCGTAGACCAGGCCGACCAGGCCGAGCGTCGAGGTGAGTGCGCCCGGCAGGTCGAAGCGGCCCGCGTGGCGCTCGGACTCGGCGATGTAGCGCGGTGCGGCGAGCGCGATCAGCGCCGCGATCGGCACGTTGACGAAGAAGACCCAGCGCCAGTCCAGGTACTCGGTGAGCAGACCGCCGGCCAGCAGGCCGATCGCGGCACCGGACCCGGCCACCGCCGAGAAGACGCCGAACGCCTTGTTGCGTTCCGGCCCTTCCTCGAAGTTGGTGGCGATCAGGGCGAATGCCGTCGGTGAGCAGATCGCGCCGCCGATGCCCTGGAGCGCGCGGGCGGCCAGCAGCATCCCGCCGTCCTGGGCGAAGCCGCCCAGCAGGGAGGCGAAGCCGAACAGCAGGGTCCCGAAGATGAACACCCGGCGGCGGCCGAGGATGTCGCCCGCGCGCCCGCCGAGCAGCAGCAGCCCGCCGAAGGTCAGCGTGTAGGCGTTGATGACCCACGACAGGTTGGTGGTCGAGAAGTTCAGTGCGTCCCTGATCTGCGGCAACGCGATGTTCACGATGGTGGCGTCGAGCACCACCATCAACTGCGTGGCCGCGATGACGGTCAGGGTGATGCCCTTGCCCCGGCCCCGACTGCTCTGTGGTGGTGAGTTCTTGCTGATCGTGTCGGAGATAGCCACGATTGTGCCCCCTGCTGGCTATGTGCCTGGCTGCGTGCTTCGTACGCTGCGGACCGACTGGTCCGGCGTGAGCCCACGGTCTGGCGCGGGCTAGGAAGGAACGGGATCGTTCACTAATGTGGACGATATCCTGGGCCTGATTGTGAACGCAAGCGTTCCCTAAGGATGGTGGCGATGGATCGGTTGGTGCGGCGTCTGACGGCGGACCGGGCGACCGGTCGGGCGGGCGCCCGACCGCTTGCGGCGGCGGACGCGCCCCCGTCACCCGCGGCGCGACCGGGGGCGATGCCCGAGCCGGCGGCTCACTGCCCGATGCGGGTCGCCCGCGAGGCCCTCACGCGGCCGGTGCGGCGCCGGGGGAAGGAGTTGGAGAACGCGATCTTCGAGGCCACGATCGACCAGCTCACCTCCGGCGGATACGCGCGGCTGACGATGGAAGGCGTCGCCGGCGCGGCGCGGACCGGGAAGGCCGCGCTCTACCGGCGCTGGGCGTCCAAGGACGAACTGGTCATCGACGCCCTGGACGCCACTCTCCCACGCCCCTACGACACCCCCGACCTCGGGTCCGCGGATCTCGAATTGCGGCAGCTCATCGAGGTGTTCATGGGCGCGATGAACTCCCCGACGGGCGCCGCGATCCAGACGCTGATGGGCGAGATCGACCATGAACGGGCCGAGGTGTTCAAGGACTTCATCGGCCAGCGGGTGATCGAGCCGACCAAGGAGACCATCCTGGCGATCCTGCGCCGCGGCGCCGACCGCGGCGACGTCCGGCCCGGCGCGGCCACCGCGCTGGTCGCGGACGTCGTCCCGGCGATGCTGCTCTACCAGGTGAAGATCTGCGGCCGGGAGAACACGGGGCCGGACTTCGGGGCCCGGCTGCTGGACGAGGTGCTGTACCCGCTGATCCGCGCCTGAGTGCGGCCGCTGCTGTGGCTCCGCGGGCGGGGCTGTCGGCAGCCGGCCCGGGCGGCTGAGCGGCGGGGCTTAGGCTGGATGCTGCCCAGCTGAACGGGCTGCCCCTCCGCCGAACGGAACTCGCGATGCCCATCGTCCCGCCGACGCACTCCGTCGAGCGCTCGCTCCGCCGGGCCGGCGCCAAGATCGTCGTCGGCCTGGACGAGGTCGGGCGCGGCGCCTGGGCCGGCCCGGTCACCGTGGGCGCGGCCGTCACCGGCCTGCGCAAGGCTCCGGAGGGGCTGACCGACTCCAAGCTGCTCACCGAACTGCGCCGCCGCGCGCTCGCCCCGGTCCTCGCCGACTGGGTCACCGCCTACGCGCTCGGCCATGCCTCGCCGCAGGAGTGCGACGAACTCGGCATGACGGCGGCGCTGCGGCTGGCCGCCGTCCGCGCGTTGGAGGCGCTGCCGGTCGAGCCCGACGCGGTGATCCTGGACGGCAAGCACGACTACCTGGGCGGCCCCTGGCGGGTGCGCACGGTGATCAAGGGTGACCAGTCCTGCATCTGCGTCTCCGCCGCCTCGGTGCTCGCCAAGGTCCACCGCGACGGGCTGATGGCCGAACTCGGCGAGGAATGCCCGGAATACGGCTTCGCGGACAACGCCGGCTACCCGTCCCCGGTGCACCGCGCCGCGCTGGAGGAGTTCGGCCCCACCGGGCATCACCGGCTCTCCTGGGCATACCTGGACGCGCTGCCGAAGTGGCGGCACCTGAAGCGCGTCCGGGACGTCGCGGGTGCGGTCGAAGGCTCCGCCGACGAACAGTTGACGCTCGGTTTCTGACGGTCCGTCTGGAATTGCCTGGGTGGGGCGGTGGGTGTGCGGTGCCCAATGGGTGGGGTGCGCGTGCGTGTTCGAGCGGCATTTGATAGATATCCGGGTATGCCTGTCTTCCCCGAGGAGTCGGAGATTCACGAGAGCCTCCCGGGCCCCGGCGTTCCCTTCCCCCGCGAGTCGGACGCACAAGCCCTCCGCGCGCCTGCCAACGGCGGCGCTTCTTCCACCGCACCCACCACCGTCGCCGCCGTTCCGGTGCCCGGCCCCCGTCCGGCACCGCCGCGCCCGGCACCCCCGCGCGCCGACCGTTCCGGTTCGCCACGACTGATCCCCAAGCCCTCGCCGGCGCAGCGCCGTTCGGGCGGCGCCGAACCGCAGGTCGAGATCCAGCGCGTCGCCGCCACCCCGGCGCGGGCGCTGGAACGCGCGGACGCCGCGGTCGACCGACTGCTGGACGCCGGCCGCGACCCGGGCGACATCCTGGTGCTGACGGTCGGCGAGGCGCACCCGTGGCAGCAGCACGAACTCTCCTTCGGTGAGGAGCGCTACTGGGCGCAGCTCGCCGAGGGCGGCGACGTGTTCTACGCGGACGTCGCGCTGACCCGCCCGGTGCACCGGGAGGTGGTCGTCCTGGTGGTCAACGGCGGGACGGCCGTCCGGGCCGCCGAGGCCCACGCCAAGGCGCTCGGCCACACGACCGCGCTGCTCGTGGTCTGCGGTGACGCCGGCCCGGTCGCCACCGGGGCGGCCGGAACCGCGCCCGGCCGTTCGATCGGCGCCTGACCACGACGGAGCCACCCCGGGCCCGGCGCCGTACGGTGCCGGGCCCGGGTCCGTCGTGCCCCGGTGGCGGCGAGGGCGTACGGTCCGGGGCGCGGGCCGACCCGTGGCTGGTCTCGCGCCCGTGCCTGGTCTCGCGCCCGTGCCTGGTCCTGGTGTCGGCTGTCGGGCCTTGGGGTCGGCTCCGGCCGTGGCATCGTCTGCGATCGTGGCGTCGCCCGTGGCCGCGGCCCGTGGGTGTCGGCGGGACCAGTGGGGTCAGCAGGTGCCGGTGCGCCGGGCCGGCTGGACGGCGGCGACCCGCGCCGGGGGCCACGGGTGCTCGGACTGCCGGGCGTGCTGGGCCCGTTCGGCCGCCTGGTGCCGGGCGCGCTGGCCGCGCGGGGCGTCCAGCGCCGAGCGCGGCGGCAGTTCCGTGACGGTGTGCACCACCCCGTCCGCCCACGAGCCCGCGTGCGGATCGCGTCCGCTCCGGCCGTCCCCGAGGACGTGCCAGCCCGCCGGGGTGAGCCCGATGTACGAGCCGCAGCGCAGGCCGTGCAGGACGGCCGCGTCCCGCAGCGCCCACATCCAGGCGCCGTCCTGTTCGGTCCAGCCGGGTGCGCCCTCGCGGCAGCGCAACAGCACGGCCGTGCGGGTCGGTTCGGCCAGCCGCAGGTCGTGCGGGGTGATCTGGCGCAGGTGCGTGAGCACGGCGTTGCGGTGCTGCCAGCCGTCGGTGTCGTGTGGCCAGGGCGTGAACGAGGCCGAGGCGGACACGTGGTGCAGCGCATTGAGGACGGCGATCACGACCGTGCCCGGCTGGGGCAGGTGGCGCTGGTGCAGTTCCACGACGAACTCGCGCGGGTCGCGCAGCAACGGGATCCCCGAGGCGGTCCAGGTCTCCAGGTCCAGCAGCCGTCTGGGCGCCGAACTCCGGGCGAGGGGATGCTGACCTCGGCCGATACCGTTGATCACGATCCTCCTTCCTGACCCACTGGCACGCGGGTACGTGGGTACGCCGAAGGCCGGGTCCAGCGGACAGGGTTTCGGGTACGCGCCAATTCTCGCGGTATCCGGGGTGGAGCGGCAACGATGAAACGATGAACGCCACCCGAAAGCCCACGTTCCGCCGGATATGTTCCACCGTGTTCCGAGCGTCGTTCGGGCGGCGTTGGACCTTGATCCAGACCGTGTGCGGGGTCCGGTGAACCGCTATCGGCACGGTGACCACTCCTTTCCCCGCTCCGGCGTCCCGCGTGTTCGCGAGTGGGCTGCCTTCTCCCTTCGTTAGGCCATTCGAGTGATGGGTGGAGTGGCGGCCCGCTGCCGCCCGGTCACCCCTGCACGGCCAGCACCAGGGGCAACACCGCGCTCGCCCCGGCACGGCGCAGCAGCCTGGCGGCCACGGTGACCGTCCAGCCCGAGTCGACGAGGTCGTCCACCAGCAGCACCGGCCCGCCGGCCTCGGCCACCGCCTGCGCCACCTCCGGCGGCAGCGTCAGTGCGCCGGCCAGCGAGTGCAGTCGCTGGGCGCTGTTGCTGCGCGCGCCGTGCGGGGGCCGACCGTCGGCGTACTCGATCCGGCCGAGCAGCGGCAGCCGGCCGATCTCGGCGATCCGCGCACCGAGGCTGCCCACCAGCTGGGGGCGGGTCGAGGAGGCCATGACCACCACGCCGACCGGCCGCTCCAACCGGGCGCCGTCCGCCGTCGCGGGCCCGGCCCAGCCGCCGGGGCCGCGGGCCCAGTCGGCGAGCACCGCGACCAGGGCGTCCACGGCCTCTCCGGGGACCGGTACGTCCGGGGCCTGGTCGGCCAGCAGGGTGCGCAGCCGGTTGCCCCAGCCGATGTCGGACAGCCGGCCGAGCGCCCGCCCGTTCTCGGCCTGCTCGCCCGCCGGGATCCGGCCCTTGAGGGGCACGCCGAGGGAGTCCATCCCGGTGGGCCAGAGCCGGCGAGGCTCGAAGCTGATGCCCGGGCGGCCGAGGGCGGCCCGGGCCGCGTCCAGCGCCTCGGCGGAGACCTCGGTGGTGTGCAGCGGCCCCGCGCAGTTGTCGCACCGGCCGCACGGACGGGCCTGCTCGTCGTCCAGCTGGCGGCGCAGGAACTCCATCCGGCAGCCGGTGGTCGCCGCGTACTCGCGCATCGCCCGCTGTTCGGCCTCGCGGGAGGCCGCGACCTTGGCGTACCGGGCGGTGTCGTACGCCCAGCTCTGCCCGGTGGCCGTCCAGCCGCCCTTGACCCGGCGGACGGCGCCGTCCACGTCGAGCACCTTGAGCATGGTCTCCAGCCGGGTGCGGCGCAGGTCCACCCGGGGCTCCAGCGCGGCGGTGGACAGCGGGCGGCCGGCCTCGGCCAGTGCGTCGATGGTGCGGCGCACCTGTTCCTCCGGCGGGAAGGCCAGCGAGGCGAAGTAGCGCCAGATCGCCTCGTCCTCGCGCCCGGGCAGCAGCAGCACCTCGGCCCGGTCGACGCCGCGCCCGGCCCGGCCGACCTGCTGGTAGTAGGCGATCGGCGAGCTGGGCGAGCCCAGGTGCACCACGAAGCCCAGGTCGGGCTTGTCGAAGCCCATGCCCAGCGCGGAGGTGGCGACCAGCGCCTTGACCCGGTTGGCCAGCAGGTCGGCCTCGGCGGTGCGGCGCTCGGCGTCCTCGGTGCGGCCGGAGTAGGAGGCCACCGGGAAGCCCCGCTCGCGGAGGAAGGCCGTCACCTCCTCGGTGGCGGCCACCGTCAGGGTGTAGACGATGCCCGAGCCCGGCAGCCGGTCGAGGTGGTCGGCGAGCCAGGCCAGCCGGTGCGCCGGGTCGGGCAGGGGCAGCACGCCCAGGGTGAGGCTCTCCCGGTCGAGGGGTCCGCGCAGCACCAGGGCGTGCTCGTCGGTGCTGCCGGTGCCGAGCTGCTCGGCGACGTCCGCGGTGACCCGGGCGTTGGCGGTGGCGGTGGTGGCCAGCACCGGGACGCCGGGCGGGAGCTCGGCGAGCATCGTGCGCAGCCGGCGGTAGTCGGGGCGGAAGTCGTGGCCCCAGTCCGAGATGCAGTGGGCCTCGTCGACCACGAGCAGGCCGGTGGAGGCGGCGAGCTTGGGCAGCACCTGGTCGCGGAAGTCGGGGTTGTTCAGCCGCTCGGGGCTGACCAGCAGGACGTCGACCTTCCCGGCGGAGACCTCGGCCTGGATCTCGTCCCACTCGTCGGTGTTGGCCGAGTTGATGGTCCGGGCGTGGATGCCGGCCCGGGCCGCCGACTCGACCTGGTTGCGCATCAGGGCGAGCAGCGGGGAGACGATCACCGTCGGCCCGGCGCCCCGGGCCCGGAGCAGGGCGGTGGAGATGAAGTAGACCGCGGACTTCCCCCAGCCGGTGCGCTGCACGACCAGGGCGCGGCGGTGGTCGACCACGAGGGCCTCGATGGCCGTCCACTGGTCCTCGCGCAGGGCGGCACCGGGCCCGGCGAGCTCGCGCAGGACGGCCTCGGCCCGCGCCCGGACCTCGGCGCGGTCGGCGGTAGCGGTGGTGTGGTTCTCGGACTGCTGCATGGCGTCCATGTAACCCCGAGCCGCTGACATGGGGCGAATGCCGGGGCTGCGGAGAGGTGGAGGCCGGATGTATTTCATCAGCTCCTCAGCTGAACGGCCGCCGACTAATCACCCGGGGGAGTGGGCGCGGTGTGCTCCGAATGAGGGAAGCGGAAAACGAGGGCGGGGTTATCCACAGGAAAAGAGAAAAATCCGGTGTGTCTCTCGGATTGCGTCACGCTTCCGGTCATGAACGCCGCGAACAACCGGAGCGTCATGAACAACGGGAGCGTCATGAACAACGAGCGCGTCACCCTGACCCTCGGCCCGTCCTCCGGCCACCGGCCGGTCACCATGCGCGGCCCGGCCGACATGGCCGAGCTGCTGCCCTACCTCCTGGGGTTCTACCCCGACGACAGCATCGTCGCGGTCGGCCTCCAGGGCCCCGACCTGCACCAGGGCGGAGTGATCCGGGCGGACGTCCCGGAGTCGCCCGAGCAGTGGCCGGCTGCGGCGGAGGAGACGGCCGCCCTGCTGGTCGCCCTCTCCGAGAGGCACGGCGAGCGGCCGGTCCAAGTGCTCCTCTACCTCTGCCAGGATCGGACCACGGCGCACGCCCCTCCGGTGGTGGACGGCCTGCGGCCGCTGGCGGGCGACCTCCGCGCGGCCTTCGGGCGCAGGGGGGTGGCCGTCAAAGAGTCGCTCTGCGTCTCGGACGGCCGCTGGTGGTCCTTCCTCTGTCGCCGCGCCGGGTGCTGCGATCCGGCGGGCAACCCGATCCGCCGTGCCCCCGGCCCGGGCCCGGCGGCCGCCGCCGCGGCGTTCGCCGGCCTCGCGCCGCGTGGCAGCCGGAAGGCGATCATCGGCGGGCTGGCCCCGATCGGCCCGCCGGGGGCGGACGCCCAGCGCGCGGCGCTCGCCCGGGCCGAGGCCGCTGAGGCCGCCAACGGCGCTGACGGCGCTGGGGGCTCCGGGGGCGCGTCCGTCCAGGAGCAGGGTGCCGACCTGCTCGACCAGGCCTTCGCCGAGTTCGCGGCCGGGGCCCGGGAGCTCGACGAGGAGCGGGCGGCCCGGCTGCTGGTCGCCCTGCGGGACCGCCTCACCCGGGATCGCGGAGTCGAGTACGCCCGGCCCGCCGAGCTCGCGCCCGCCGAGCGGCTCTGGCGCTTCCTCGCCCGGCGCGCCGTGTCGCCCTACGAGGGCTGTGCGGTGGCCCCGCTCACCCTGCTGGCCTGGGCCTCCTGGGTGGCGGGGGACACCGCGACGGCCCGCGTCGTGCTGGGCCACGTCCTCCGGCTCGACCCGTCCTACCTGCTGGCCGAGCTGCTGTACGAGTCGTTGAACGACGGTATGACGCCCGACGCGCTGCTCGCGGCGGTCGAGGCGCAGCGTCGGCGGCGCGAGGCGGGTGGGCCCGTGCCGGCGCCCGGTGGCGAACCGGGGCCGGCGCCCACCGAGGGCCCGGGTGGTAACCAGGCCGGCCGCGGTGGGTCGTCGGGGCTGCCCGGGCCGGCGGGGGCCTCACGCCGCCGCCGGCCCGCCCGCCGGAAGGCCTCGAAGGCGGCTCAGGCCACAGCGGCGGCGGCCGAGCACGGCCCCGTCGGCCCGGCCGGCCCCGCCGAGCCGGCTCCGCGTCCGGACGGTCCGGGCCCGCTCGCCCTGCTACCGGTGCCCGGGTGCGCTCCGGTGCCCCGGCAGCGGTCCGCCCGGGGTCTGCGGCTCGGCCGGACAGCGGTGTCCCGGGCGGCCGCCGCACCGTCGGCCGTCGGGCGCCACCGGTGCCGGGGCGTCCGTCGGGCGGCGAGGGGAGCCCACCATGCGCGCTGACCTCGCCGGGCGTCCGTCAGGGGCCGTCCGGAGCCTCGCCGCCCGGCCCGGGCGGGCTTCGCTAGGCCTCGCCGTGCGCAAGCTTGATCAGGCGGTCGAGCACCTTGCCGCCGCTCGCCCGAAGGCCGTCGTGCTCCCACTCGTTGGTGATCCAGGTCCGCAGACCGCGCACCGCGCGGGCGGTCGCCAGCGAGTCGGCGGTGTTCACGTACATGTCGTCGTGGTAGACCGCCGCCACGACAGGGACGGTGTTGGCGGCCAGCCGCGCCGGGTCGTACAGGTCGGGCCAGTCGGTGCGGGCGGCCAGCAGGTCCGCGGTCTCCTTCAGCGGGCGCAGCGCCGGGTCGGTGTCGAACATCCAGGGGTAGATCATCTCCCCGGTGAACAGCACCGGTGCGCCGGAGTCCAGCGCCGCCCGGGCGTCGAACTGCGGGAACTCCTTGCGGACCCGATCGGCAGACCAGGCGGTGCCGCCCTGGTCCACCGAGCGCTGGCCGTAGATCGACTCGTGCAGCACGGCGTACAGCGGGCCCTCCGCGAAGGAGAGCTTGGCCTGGACACCGGCCAGGAAGGTGTCGGACAGCTCGGGGCCGGTCGCGCCGTCCACCCAGGCCTCCTCCAGCAGGTAGTGCAGGGTGCCGGAGCCGCTGCCGCCGCCGAGCATCAGCCCGAGGGCCTGGAACGCCTCGACGGTCAGCAGTCCGCCGTCGGGCAGCGTCGCGGGGGCGGCGGCGAGGTGCGCGGCGATCCGCCGTACCGCCTCGACGTCCTGCGGGAACCTGGCGTAGTGGTCCTCGTTCTTGTGGACCACCCGCGGGTAGGCGGCACGGTAGACGTCGTCCGCCGAACTGCCGAGGCCGGACAGACCGCCGGTGATGAAGGCCTCGGCCAGGCCCTCGGGGGCGAAGGAGAGGTAGGTGAGGGTGCAGAAGCCGCCGAAGCTCTGGCCGAGCACGCTCCAGCGCCGGTCCGCGCCGAGCAGCTGGTGGCGGATCAGCTCGGCGTCCCGCACGATCGAGTCCGCGCGGAAGTGCGCCAGGTAGTCCGCCTGCTCCTGGGCACCGCCGCGCCGGGCGAGGGTCTGCCGGGTCGCGGGCGTGGAGCGACCGGTGCCGCGCTGGTCGAGCAGGAGCACCCGGTAGTCGTCGAGGGCGCGTTCCAGCCAGGCGTCGCGGCCGAGCGGGCGGGCGGCCTTGCCGCCGGGCCCGCCCTGGAGGAAGACCAGCCAGGGCAGGTCGGCCTGCTCGCGGCCGGCGGCCACCACCTCGCGGGCGTACACCTCGATCTGCTCGCCCTGCGGGTCGGCGTGGTCGAGGGGGGCCTGGAAGACGTGGTCGGTCGTAACAATCCCGGGCAGTCGGCTGACGGTGGACATGCAACTCCTCGGTCTCTGCTGGTCACAGCGGTCAGGTCGCGGCTCACGGGGTCACCGGGTGCGGGCGCCGCGACCCCCGCACCGTATCCTGACCGCGGTCGGGCACCGGTTCGACGGTCACCGCCCACTCGGCCAGGCATACGATGCCGGGCCGGGGCGGGTTGCACGGCAGGCCGCGGGCCGGGACGCTGCCGCCGCCACCCGACGGCGAGACCGCGCCGCCCTGGTGGCAGCCCGGTGACGGCCCGACCGTGACGGCTCGACGGCTGCGGCACGACCGCCCGGCGGGCCGGGCTCGACGGGCCGCACCCGTCGCCGGGCGTGACCTGGAGGCGGTGCGCGGCGTTCACCCCGGGGGCCCGGCGACCGGCCGACGGCCGTCCGGCGGCAGGTTCCGGGCGGACCGCCCGCCGAGCGGGGCGGCCACGGCGCCGGGGCACCGGAGCGTGCGGGGCCCGCTCGGGTCACCTGGCTCGGCCGCTGCCGCGGACCACGGGTCGGGCGCCACCGGCGGTCCGGGCCACCGGACCTGACGACGCGCCGGGCACCGCGGCGGGCCCGACGCGAAGGTGCGGTGGGCCGGTACCGGCCCGGTACCGCGCACCGCATGGCACGGCCCGGCACCGGGTACGGCCAGACACGGCACACCCGCCGACGGGGCACCCCGCCGGCCCGGCACCATCAGCACGCGATCGAGCGTGCTCGCGGCCCACCGGCCTGACCAGGCCACCGGACCGCCGAGGGGAGGAGAGTCCGGTGACCGCCATGAGGCCACCACAGGCCATGCCGGCCGAGAGCGTGGTCGGCGCGCCGAGACCGGTCGGCCGTCCCGACCAGGTCCAGACGGCCGGACCGGCGGGGGCACCCGTCGGCCCGAGTCGGCTCACGGCCCCGCCAAGGCCGCAGCCCCCCGCCGTCCACCATGCGGTGCTCTGCGTCAACGCCCCCGCGATGGCCGCCTCCGGACCGGACGGCCAGCTGCGCGGCCACGGCCTGCACGGCTTCTACCGCAACGGCGTCCGGGTGCTCGCCCGGATGGAGCTGCGTCTGGGCGGCATGGAGCCGCTGCCGCTCCAGGGCGCCCTGACCAGCACCGCGCAGGCCCGCTTCCTCGGCGCCGTCCGGCTCCCCGGCGACCTCGACCCGGACCCGGCGCTCACCGTCGAGCGGCTGCGCCACGCGGACGGAGTGGAGACCGTCATCGTGCGCAACACCGGCGGCCGGCCCGCCCGGCTGCCGATGGAGATCGCCCTCGGCACCGACCTCGGCCCGGTCGCCGAGATCGCCGCCGGGCACCGCCCGGCCGACCTGCCGGGCCAGGTGCAGTCCGCCGGGCTGCGCTGGGCCGGCCCGGCGCACAGCGCGGTGGTCAGCGCCAAGCCCTCCCCGCACGCGGTGCTGGCCGGGGCCGGGGTGCTCCGGTGGGACTTGGAGGTGCAACCCGGCGCCCGCTGGTCGGTCGAGCTGCGCGCCGAACTGGAGAGCACCGCCCCCGGCCCGCGGCCGCCCGGCGGGCGGGGCACGGGCGTGCCGCTGCCCTGGGCCCAACCGGAGGTCCGCAGCGACGACGCCCGGGCCGCCCTGCTGGTCACCCGCTCCCTGGACGCCCTCGGCGGGCTGCTGTTCGCCGACCCGGACCGCCCGACCGACCTCTACCCGGCTTCCGGCGCGCCCTGGCGCTTCGGCCTCGCCCCGGCCGACGCGCTCTGGGCCGCCCGGCTCACCCTGCCGCTCGGCACCCGGCTCGCCGCCGGCACCCTCCGGGCGCTGGCCCGCCGTCAGCAGCCCGCCGCCGCCCCGGGCCGCACCGAAGGCCTGCTGCCCGGCGCCCTCCGGCACGGCGGCCCCGAGCTGCCGCCCACCTGCACCGCCACCGAGGCCACCCTGCTGTTCGTCACCGTGCTGGCCGAGGCCTGGCGCTGGGGCCTGCCCCGTGCGGAGACCGCCGACCTGCTCCCGGCCGCGGAGCGGGCCCTGGCCGCCCTCCGCGAGGGCCTGGTCGACGGCTTCGTCACCGACCTCAGCCGCCCGGCGGAGGACCGCGCCGCCCACCCGGTGGCTGCCCGGGCCGAGGTCCAGGCGCAGGCCCACCGCGCCGCCCTGCACGGCGCCGAACTGCTGGAGGCCTTCGGCCGCCCCGGCGCCGAGGAGTGGCGCGGTTGGGCCGCCGAACTGCGCGGGTGCTTCCGCGAGCGGTTCTGGATCGACGACCTCTCCGGCGGACGCCCCGCCGCCGCGCTGGCGCCGGGCGGCCAGCCGCTGCCGGCCGTCGCCTCCTGCCTGGTGCACCTGCTGGACACCGGGCTCGCCGCCGACGGCGGCCGGCACGAGAGCCTGCTGGACCGGGAACAGACCCGACTGCTGGCCCAGCGCCTGGCCGCGCCGGAGCTGGACAGCGGCTGGGGCCTGCGCACGCTCAGCGCCAAGTCCCCCCGCTTCAACCCGTTGGGCCACCGCGGCGGCGCGGTGCGGGTCCACGAGACCGCGCTGGCGATCGCCGGGCTGGCCGAAGCCGGCCATGAGAACGAGGCCGGCGCCCTGCTGGAGGGCCTGCTCGCCGCGGCCGCCCACTACGAGGGGCGGCTGCCCGAGATGTACGCGGGGGAGCAGCGGATCCCCGGCTGCCCGCCGGTGCCGCACCCGGCCGCCTGCCGCCCGGCAGCGGTCTCGGCGGCCGGCGCCGCGCACGCGGTGTTCGCGCTCGCCGGGGTCCGCCCCGACGTGCCGGGCGGCCGGGTCCTGGTCCGCCCGGCCAGCACCGCTCCGCTCGGCGAGCTGGAGCTGACCGGCCTGCGGGTCGCCGGCGAGCCCTTCTCGGTCCGGGTGAGCCGGATCGGCGTGGCGATGGTCGAGGAGGCCTCCGCGGAGCTGCAACTGGGCGCCCGCTGACACCCCTGCCCGGGCCCGCCCGGCTCCGGCGACACCTCAGGAGGGCCGGGCGCGGTCCGTGTACAGGCCTGTGCTTATCGTCAGAGAGACGACTATGATCGTCGCCATGTCGCGCTACGATCCGTCGGCCTTCCCCCCGTTCGCTGTCACGGTTGACCTGGTGGTGCTGACGGTGCGCGACCACGCGCTCTGCGCCCTGCTGGTCAGACGCGGCGAGCCGCCGTTCCAGGGGTACTGGGCACTGCCCGGCGGCTTCGTCCGCCCGGACGAGGGCCTGGCCGAGGCCGCCTCCCGGGAGCTGGCCGAGGAGACCGGCCTGCGCGCACACTCCGCCCCCGGCCACGAGGCGGTCGGCCCCGGCGCGGCCGGTGCCCACCTGGAGCAGCTCGCCACCTACGGCCACCCGCAGCGCGACCCCCGGATGCGGGTGGTCAGCGTCGCCTACCTGGTCCTCGCCCCCGACCTGCCGACCCCCCGGGCCGGCGGCGACGCCAGCAGTGCCCGCTGGGCCCCGGTCGGCGAACTGCTCGGCCGGAGCCCGGTCGACGGCGTCCCGCTCGCCTTCGACCACGGGCTGATCCTCGCCGACGGCGTGGAACGCGCCCGCTCCAAGATCGAATACTCCTCCCTCGCCACCGCCTTCTGCCCCACCGAGTTCACCGTCGGCGAGCTGCGCCGGGTCTACGAGGCGGTCTGGGGCGTGGTCCTGGACCCGCGGAACTTCCACCGCAAGGTCACCGGCACCCCCGGCTTCCTGCTGCCCTCCGGTGGCACGACGACCCGTCAGGGCGGCCGCCCCGCCCAGCTGTTCACCGCGGGCGGCGCGACCGTCCTCAACCCGCCCATGCTGCGCCCGGAGTCCTGACCCGGCCCGGGCCCGCCGCCGACTCCCCCCGACCCGGGAATCGCAGGATCGGATTGTCCCCTGATCGGGTGAGGTGGGTGGCCGACGGGCCCGCGCCGCTCCCGTAATGCCCGGAATCTCCGCCACCGGCCCCTAATGTGCTGGCGCGGGGCCGTGCTGGCACGCGCCAACACACCAGGGGGCGCCCCGCGTCGGGCAGGTCGGCCGAGGGCATGGGAGCAGGCAGCGATGATCCAGATCACCGGACTGACCAAGGTCTACCGCAAGGGCGCGCCGCCCGCGGTGCTCGATCTGACCTTCGACGCCCGGCCCGGCATGGTGACCGCGCTGCTCGGCGCCGAGGGCGCGGGCAAGTCCACCGCGCTGCGGCTGATGCTCGAACTCGAACGCGGCCAGGGCATCACGCTCTTCGACGGTCGCACCTACCGCCGGCTGCGCCGCCCCGAGCGCGAGGTCGGCGTGCTGCTGCCCGGCCCCGGGCCGGGCGCGGCCGCCGTGGCGGGCCACCCGGGCCGCAAGGCGCACGGCCACCTGCGGATGCTGGCCGCGGCGGTCGGCGCCCCCGCACGGCGGGCCGACGAACTGCTGGAGCAGACCCGGCTGGCCGCCGTCGCCGGGCAGCGGCTGCGCAGTTTCTCGCCCGGCATGCACCGCCGGCTGGCCCTGGCCGCGGCCCTGCTCGGCGACCCCGGCACGCTGCTGCTGGACGCGCCGACCGAGGGCCTGTCCCCGCGCAACGTCGAGTGGTTCCACTCCTTCCTGCACTCGTTCGGCGTCGCCGGCGGGACGGTCCTGGTGACCACCCGCACCCCGCAGGAGGCCGCGCAGCTCGCCGACCGGGTCATCACGCTGGACCGCGGCCGGCTGGTGGCGGACCAGCCGGTGGCGGAGTTCCGCCGGACCAGGCTCAGCCCCGAAGTGGCCGTCCGCGGGCCGCAGATGGCGCGGCTGGCCGACCTGCTGGTCAGTCAGGGCGCCGAGGTGCGGCGGGACGGCGGCGCGGGCCTCGCGGTGGCGGGCGTCGACCGTACCGAGATCGGTGAACTCGCCTATCGCCACGGCATCCTGCTGCACGAGCTGGCCGACCGGGTGGTCGAGCAGCCGGCGCCCCGGGTCGCCCTGCCGGTCGCATCGGGCCGCTCCGGCCACCTCCGTGTCCAGTCGGGCCCCACCGCTGCCGAGCCGGGTCCCGAACCCGGCCCCGAACCCGGCCCTGAGCCCGCTCAGGAACCGGCCTCCGACGTCCAGGCCGTCACCGTCCCGCGCCACCGGGGCGCCCGCCGCCCGGAAGCCCGCCCGGTGGCCGCCCACCACCGGGACGAGGCGGCGCTGCCCACCCGCGCCCTGCCGGCCGCCTCGGCCGCGACCGCCCTCTCCGCCCTCGGCGCCACCCCCCGCCAGGCCGAGCCCGCCGAGCCCACCCCGACCGTCGTCGTGGAGCGGCTGTTCCGTGACGGCCCCGGCGCCCTGGCCAGATCCGCGTCGGCCCTCGCCCCGGCCCCCGACCCCGACCCCGGCCCCGCTGTCGGCGACGGGAGGCCCGCGCCCGACCCGACCAGGGGCCGCCGCGAGAGCGCCGCCGACCTGCTGACCGACGACACCGTCCGGCTCGGCCGCCCGGCCGGGGCCCAGGTTCCGGCCGCGACCCCGGCCCCCGGCGGTCCCGTCAGCCCCGCCACCCCCGACGACCACCGGAGCGAGTGAACCGTGCGTGTCCTGGCCTACGAGCTGCGCCGCCTGCGCGGCCTGCGTTCCACCTGGCTGCTGCTCGCCGCCGTGCTGCTGTGCGACGCCGTCACGGCCGCCGTCCTGGCGAGCCAGGCCCCGGCCGGCCCGCTGGCCGTCCCGGCCGGGGTGCGGCTGCTGACCGCCGCCGTACCGCTGATCCCGCTACCGTTCGCCGCGTTCGGGGCCGGCGTGCTGGGCGCGCTCTCGTACGGGCACGAGGTGCGACACCCGGGGCTGCCGGCCTCCCAGGTGTCGTACCCGCGGCGGGTGCGACTGCTGCTGGCCAAGCTGCTGGTGGTCGGTCCCGTCGCGGGGCTGCTGGCGCTGGCGACCCTGCTCCTCGACGCGGTGGCGGTGCAGCTGGCGCTGCCGGGAGGGGTGACGGTGGCCGCCTGGGCGGAGCCCTCGGCCTTGTCGGACCAGGTGTCGCAGGCGCTGGCCGCCACCGGGCTGTCCGGCCTGGCCGACCTGCCGGGCCTGACCGACCTGCCGGGCGTGTTCGCTCCGGTGGCGCTGGCGGCCGGCCACGGGGCGCCGGCGGCCCTGCTGGCCTTCGTCCTGCTGACCGTCGTGGCGGGCTGGACCGGGGTGCTGACGACGTCACTGACCCGCAGCGCCTCGGTCGGGGTGCTGCTGTTGTGCGCGCTGCCGCCGCTGCTGGAGTCCGGTGTGGCGCTGCTGCTGCGGGAGACCGGCAGGCCGTGGCCGACCCGTGCGGCCGAGCTGCTGCCGTTCCAGTCCGGCGTCGAATGGGCCTACGGCTGGGTTTACCGCGGGGAGCACGAGGCGGTGGCTGGGAGCGCGGCGCTGACGGATCCGGCTCTGCTCGCGGCGGTGGCGGCGCCCGCGGCCGTCCTGCTGCTCGCGGCGCTCCTGGTGCAGGTCCGGCGGCGCGCGCTCTGACGCCGGGCGCCGAGGGGGCGGCCGCGCCGAAGCATCAAGATCGACCAGCAGTGACCGTAATGCGCGGTTCTTCCTGATAAGAAGTCAATTATCCAGTCGCGGTCGATCACCCTTTCGTGTGCTTTTCACGAGAATTCTCAAGCTGCGCCCGCCGATCGCCGACAAAGGAGCTGTGAGTACCCTTGCGCACCCCACCATGACCCCCGCCCGTTCCGCCGACGGACCCATCCACGGCCCCGGCGATCTGGACCGCTTCTCGTACGCCGACCGGCCGACTCCGCCGGCGCCCCGTTGGGAGGGCGCCGAGTCCGATCTCGCCCGGGTCGGCCGCAAGACCACCAGTAGCCGCGGCCGCGGTCTGCACGGCCAGCTGGTCCAGCAGCTCGGCCAGATGATCGTCTCCGGCGACCTGGGCGCCGACCGTCCGCTCGTGCCCGAGGAGATCGGCCAGCGGTTCGAGGTGTCCCGCACAGTCGTCCGCGAGTCGCTGCGCGTCCTGGAGGCCAAGGGCCTGGTCAGCGCCCGGCCGAACGTCGGCACCCGGGTCCGTCCGGTCGCCGACTGGAACCTGCTGGACCCGGACATCATCGAGTGGCGCGCCTTCGGCCCGCAGCGGGACGAGCAGCGCCGGGAGCTGTTCGAGCTCCGCTGGGCGATCGAGCCGCTGGCCGCCCGGCTCGCCGCCGGCCACGGCCGGGAGGACGTCCAGCAGCGGCTGGTCGAGCTGGTCGAGATCATGGGCCACGCCGCCGCCCAGGCCGACCTCTCCACCTACGCCCGGGCCGACGCCGAGCTGCACGGCCTGATCCTCCAGATGGCCGGCAACCGGATGCTGGAGCACCTGTCCGGGATCGTCGCCGGCGCGCTGCAGGTGTCGGGCGGGCCGGCCATCTCCTGCGAGCGCGCCTCCGAGTCCTCGGTCAGCCTGCACGCCAGGCTGGTGGATGCGCTGGGCACCGGCGACGGCACCGCGGGGGAGGCCGCGATGCGGGCGCTGCTCACCGTCCACCCCGAGATCGAGCCGTCCGTCCCCGCCCCTCGGGAGCACTGAGCGGGCCGTTCCGGTGAGCGGGCGCCCCGTCCGTCCTCCGTTCCTCCAGGGCCCTCCGGCCGCACCCGCGCGGCGCAGCCGGAGGGCTTCTGCATGTCGGCGGTCCGACCCGAACGTTTGATGCCCCGTCCATGACAACGGGTTTCGGTGCGAGTGCGCGATGATGGATTCCGGCCCCGTGGCCGCGGGCGCCGAGTGGTGTGACCCGCGACACGAAGGCCATGCGTAACACTTGACGAGTAGCAGCGATGTCTCCTGAGCGGGAGCAGCTCCGGAATACTTCAACATGTCACAATGCTGTGTTGGTCCGCGGCGCTGCTGCCGTCCTGCAAACCCAGTCCTCAAGCCCGAGTCGGTCGGAATCGACACCGCGCGCCCGACGCGCGATTTCCTTCCCCGCCCGCTCGGGCGGCCGGTACGGGTTCGAGTCCACTCATCGTCCGAGAGGTTGTTCGTGTCGGCCAGCACATCCCGTTCGCTTCCCCCCGAGATCGCCGAGTCCGCAGCTCTGCTGGCGCTCATCGAGCGGGGCAAGGCCCAGGGGCAGATCGCCGGTGACGACGTGCGCCAGGCGTTCGAGGCGGACCAGATCCCGGTCACCAAGTGGAAGAACGTCATGCGCAGCCTCAACCAGGTGCTGATTGAGGAGGGGGTGGACCTCATGGTCAGCGCGGCCGAACCGGCCGGCGCCAAGCGCAAGAGCGTTGCTGCCAAGAGCCCCACCAAGCGCACCGCCACCAAGGCTGTCACCACCCGGAGCCCGGCCGCCCCCACGGCCCCGACCAAGCCGCCCGTGCGGATCGCGCCCGGTGCGCCCGTCGCGGCCCCGGCCGTGGCGGCCGCCACGGCGTCCGCCCCCACGGTGTCCGCCGAGATCACCTCGGAGACGACCGGGGTCGCCTCCGGGCTGAAGGCGGTCGCGGCGAAGAAGGCCGCCCCGGCCAAGAAGGCCGCGGCCAAGAAGACCGCCGCGCCGGCCAAGAAGACCGCCGCCAAGAAGACCGCCGCCAAGGCGGGCAAGGGCGACGAGGAGCTCATCGGCGAGGAGGAGCTGCTCGAGGACGTCGCGCTGCCCGGCGACAAGGCGGGCGAGGAGGCGGAGCCCGAGGAGGAGTCGCAGGGCTTCGTGCTCTCCGACGACGACGAGGACGACGCGCCGGCCCAGCAGGTCGCCGTCGCCGGTGCCACCGCCGACCCGGTCAAGGACTACCTGAAGCAGATCGGCAAGGTCCCGCTGCTCAACGCCGAGCAGGAGGTCGAGCTCGCCAAGCGCATCGAGGCCGGTCTGTTCGCCGAGGACAAGCTCTCGGCCGCCGACAAGCTCGCCCCCAAGCTCAAGCGCGAGCTGGAGATCATCGCCGAGGACGGCCGCCGCGCCAAGAACCACCTGCTGGAGGCCAACCTCCGCCTGGTGGTCTCGCTGGCCAAGCGCTACACCGGCCGCGGCATGCTCTTCCTGGACCTGATCCAGGAGGGCAACCTCGGTCTGATCCGTGCGGTCGAGAAGTTCGACTACACCAAGGGCTACAAGTTCTCCACCTACGCCACCTGGTGGATCCGCCAGGCGATCACCCGCGCCATGGCCGACCAGGCCCGCACCATCCGCATCCCGGTGCACATGGTCGAGGTCATCAACAAGCTGGCCCGGGTCCAGCGCCAGATGCTCCAGGACCTGGGCCGCGAGCCCACCCCGGAGGAGCTGGCCAAGGAACTCGACATGACCCCCGAGAAGGTCATCGAGGTCCAGAAGTACGGCCGTGAGCCGATCTCGCTGCACACCCCGCTCGGCGAGGACGGCGACAGTGAGTTCGGTGACCTGATCGAGGACTCCGAGGCGGTCGTCCCGGCCGACGCGGTCTCCTTCACCCTGCTCCAGGAGCAGCTGCACTCCGTGCTGGACACCCTCTCCGAGCGCGAGGCCGGCGTGGTCTCGATGCGCTTCGGCCTGACGGACGGTCAGCCGAAGACGCTCGACGAGATCGGCAAGGTGTACGGGGTCACCCGTGAGCGCATCCGCCAGATCGAGTCGAAGACCATGTCGAAGCTGCGCCACCCGTCGCGTTCCCAGGTGCTGCGCGACTACCTGGACTGATCAGGCCGGTACGGCAAGCGTGTGACGAAGGCCCGGAGCCCCACGGCTCCGGGCCTTCGCCGCTGTCCGGGCCCGGGCGGGTCAGCGTCCGGGTGGCCGTTGTCCCTCGTCCGGGTGGCGGTGCGACGGGAAGCGGTCGCACCGCGTAGTCGATCACCTACGCTGTGGCGGTTGCCTGCTGCCGAGCCGACTGGAGTCACGGTGCTGCCCAACCCGGACCGCGCTGCCCTGCCGACCCCCGCCCCGCCCCCGGCGAGCCCGGCGGCCGCCCGTGCGGGCCGCCGCCGACGGGCCGCCGTACTGGCGCTGCTGGCCGCCGTCCCCGTCCCGCTGGTCGCGCTCGGCGCGGCCGGTCCGGCCGGGGCGCAGCGCCGGGTGGTCGGCGGCACCGCCGAGACCACCGTCGACCACCCGTGGGTGGTGGCGCTGTCCAGCCGCCAGCAGTTCGGCAGCGGCCGCTCCGGCCAGTTCTGCGGGGGAGCGCTGGTCACGCCGACCAAGGTGGTGACGGCCGCGCACTGCTTCTACGACGAGTCCAGGGGCGCCAAGGTGGACCGGCCGGGCCTCAAGGCCGTCATCGGCCGGGACGACATGCGCAGCTCGGCCGGCCGCGAGGTGCCCGTCCGGTCGGTGTGGATCCACCCCGACTACTCCTTCACCGCCAACCTGAACGACGTCGCCGTGCTCACCCTCGCCGACCCCCAGGACTCCCGGCCGGTGATCGACCTGGTCGGCCAGGGCGAGACCGAGCCGTACGCGGCCGGGACCGCCGCGCGGGTCTTCGGCTGGGGCGACACCACCGGGCGCGGTGACTACTCGCCCACGCTGCGCGGGGTGGAGGTGCCGATCATCGCGGACCAGACCTGTGCGCAGGCCTACCCGGGCGGGCCGGACGGCAAGTTCGACGCCCGGGGCATGGTGTGCGCGGGTGAGGAGAAGGGTGGCAAGGACGCCTGCCAGGGCGACAGCGGCGGCCCGCTGGTCGTCGGCGGCCGACTGGTCGGCCTGGTCTCCTGGGGGACGGGTTGCGCCGAGGCGGCCCACCCGGGCGTCTACACCAGGGTGGCGTCCGTCGCGGACGCGGTGCGCTCGGTGCTGTGAGGGCCGCCCGGGCCGTTGCCGGTGACCAACTGGTCACGTTCTGACGTCACATCGCTGCGGAGCGTGCCGGTCTCCGTGAACAGCAGAGCCGGGCGACCGGTTCCCGAGGGGACCTGTCGCCCGGCTCACCGGTCGCGCGGAGTGCGCGACCGGATACACAGCTCGACGCCGACTGCTGGTGTGGCGCCTTGGATCAGCGCTCTTCTTCGGCGGCCGTGGCGTTGGCGGTGCCGCTGAGACGGCCGCTCTCGTCCTGTATCTCCACGGCGACCTTCTTGAGCTCGGGCTCGAACTTCCGGCCGTGGTGGGCGCAGAAGAGCAGCTCTCCGCCGCTGGCGAGTACGACGCGCAGGTAGGCCTGGGCGCCGCAGCGGTCGCAGCGGTCAGCCGCGGTGAGCGGGCTCGCAGGTGTCAGAACAGTAGTCACGTCGCCTCTTCTCTAGCTCGACGAGCTGTCGTACCAGGGTCAACATCCAACCAGGCCGAAAACGTTCCCGCTCGTGGCTTTTCTTCTCTGAGGATTCTGCTGTGTTGATGAGGACGTGCCCCGGGGGCCGGTGGTTCATGCGTACCGAATCCCAGGATCCGCCCGTCCCTCGAACGCCCGATCGGGACCGGGTGCGAGGTCCGCGTAGCATAATCCTCTGCCGGGTTGGAGCATAAGCCCCGCCCCGGGCCCCGGTAGCCTGCATAACGGCAGTTCCGGAGCCTGTGCCAGGCCCCACGATCCGCCAGGACCGGTGGTACCGGGAGGAGATGGCGCCCCGGGGTCCGGATACCGGAGCGGTCCTTGTTCGCGCAGCGCGTACAAGCTGCGCGGGAGCGGCCCGCCGTGCTGTGCACCCAGCGGAGGGGTGCGAGCACACCGGGCGACGACTGTCGGTGCGGCGTGCTGCACTGGCGGATGGTCCGGATGCGTCCGGATGTGACCGATGAGACAGAACTTCACCGAGGAGAGTGCCGCGTGAGTGCCGAAACGACCGTGCCGTCCGCACTGCTGGCCGGCGACGACGGTTCCAACTACACCGCTCGGCACCTGCTCGTCCTGGAGGGCCTGGAGGCGGTCCGCAAGCGCCCCGGCATGTACATCGGCTCGACGGACAGCCGCGGCCTGATGCACTGCCTCTGGGAGATCATCGACAACTCCGTCGACGAGGCGCTGGGCGGTTACTGCGACCGCATCGAGGTCCTGCTGCACCCGGACTCCTCGGTCGAGGTCCGCGACAACGGGCGCGGCATCCCGGTCGACGTCGAGCCCAAGACCGGGCTGTCCGGCGTCGAGGTCGTGATGACCAAGCTGCACGCCGGCGGCAAGTTCGGCGGCGGCTCCTACGCGGCCTCCGGCGGCCTGCACGGCGTCGGCGCCTCCGTGGTCAACGCCCTCTCCGCCCGGCTGGACGTCGAGGTCGACCGCAGCGGACACACCCACGCGATCAGCTTCCGCCGCGGCACCCCCGGCATCTTCACCGAGGCCAGCCCCGACGCGCCCTTCGAGCCCGCCAACGGCCTGACCAGAGCCCGCAAGGTGCCCAAGGCCCGCACCGGCACCAGGATCCGCTACTGGGCCGACCGGCAGATCTTCCTCAAGGACGCCCGGCTCTCCCTGGAGCACCTGCACAGCCGCGCCCGGCAGACCGCCTTCCTCGTCCCCGGCCTGACCATCGTCGTGCGTGACGAGCGGCTCACCGAGAGCGAGCAGGTCGAGGAGTCGGTCTTCCGCTTCGACGGCGGCATCGCCGAGTTCTGCGAGTTCCTGGCGCCCGACAAGCCGGTCTGCGACGTGCTGCGGCTGCGCGGAGAGGGCACCTTCAAGGAGACCGTGCCCGTCCTGGACGAACTCGGCCACATGACCCCCACCGAGGTCACCCGGCAGCTCGGCGTGGACATCGCGCTGCGCTGGGGCGCCGGTTACGACACCACCCTGCGCTCCTTCGTCAACATCATCGCCACCCCCAAGGGCGGCACCCACATGACCGGCTTCGAGCGCTCGCTGGCCAAGACCGTCAACGAGGCGCTGCGCGCGGCCAAGCTGCTGCGCGTCGCCGAGGACGACATCACCAAGGACGACGCCACCGAGGGCCTCACCGCGGTGGTCACCGTCCGGCTCGCCGAGCCGCAGTTCGAGGGCCAGACCAAGGAGGTGCTCGGCACCTCGGCGGCCAACCGGATCGTCGCCGCCGTCGTCGCCAAGGAGCTCAAGGCCTTCCTCACCTCGGCCAAGAAGGACCAGAAGCTCCAGGCCCGGGCCGTGCTGGACAAGGTCGTCGCGGCCGCCCGCACCCGGGTCGCGGCCCGCCAGCACAAGGAGGCCCAGCGCCGCAAGACCGCGCTGGAGACCAGCTCGCTGCCGGCCAAGCTGGCCGACTGCCGCAGTGACGACGTCGACCGCAGCGAGCTCTTCATCGTCGAGGGCGACTCCGCGCTCGGCACCGCCAAGCTCGCCCGCAACTCCGAGTTCCAGGCGCTGCTGCCGATCCGCGGCAAGATCCTCAACGTGCAGAAGGCCTCGGTGAGCGACATGCTCAAGAACACCGAGTGCGCCGCGATCATCCAGGTGATAGGGGCCGGTTCGGGCCGCACCTTCGACATCGACCAGGCCCGTTACGGCCGGGTCATCTTCATGGCCGACGCCGACGTCGACGGCTCGCACATCCGCACCCTGCTGCTGACGCTGTTCCACCGCTACATGCGGCCGATGGTCGAGCAGGGCCGGGTTTTCGCCGCCGTGCCGCCGCTGCACCGGATCGAGCTCACCAGCCCCAAGCGCGGCCAGGAGAAGTACCACTACACCTACTCCGACGCCGAACTGCGCTCCACCCTGCTGGAGTTCCAGCGCAAGGGGCAGCGCTGGAAGGAGCCGGTGCAGCGGTACAAGGGCCTGGGCGAGATGGACGCCGACCAGCTGGCCGAGACCACCATGGACCCGCGCCACCGCACGCTGCGCCGGATCAACCTGGGCGACCTGGAGCAGGCCGAGCGGATCTTCGACCTGCTGATGGGCAACGACGTCGCCCCGCGCAAGGAGTTCATCGTGGACTCGGCGGCCACCCTGGACCGCTCCCGCATCGACGCCTGAGGCCTTCGGATCCTTCCGGCACGAGGGCCCTCCACCCACGGGTGGAGGGCCCTCGTGCTGCCGGTTCCACCTGTGGTCCACCCCGGCGCCGATCAACCGGGGGCGCCGGATCCGTAGCGTCGGAGAGGTCAGTACAAGCCTCCTGTCGGGACGGAGAAGTCCGATGACCGCCCTCGTCAACATCGTCGTGATCATCGCGGTGATGGTCCTCGTGGTCCAGCGCCAGATGCGCGCCCAGCGCCTGGACACCGAGCGTCGTTTCTGGCTGCTGCCGCTGATCCTCGGCGTGCTCGCACTGCGCGACCCGCAGCTCATCGACCACCAGCACACCGCGCTGTCCGCCACCCTGGTCGGGTGCGGCCTGGCGGCGGTGGTCGCGATGGGCTCCGTCTGGGGCTGGACCGTGCGGCTGTGGCGGGCCGGGGACGGCTCGGTCTGGGCCAAGGGCACCAAGGCCACGGTGGCCGCCTGGGTCGGCATGCTCGCCATCCGGCTCGCCCTGTACGGCATCGGCGCGGCACTGCACGTCCACCAGGCGGGCAGCGCGCTGCTGCTGGGACTGGCGGTCCTGCTGCTGACCCGCTCGTTCGTGGTGAACTGGCGGGCACGGGCCCTGGACCTGCCGCAACAGGCCGCCGTACCGCGCTGACCGCCCTGTCGGGGCCTGCCGGGCCCGCTGTCCGAGAACGTCGAGGAGGCACCTGTGGTCGAGTGGTACTGGACCCGCTGGCCGTCCCGCGAGGGGCTGGAGCGCGAGGTCGGGAGATGGCCGCGGCGGGCCCTCTCCCTGCTCGGCCGCACCGTCCTGCTGGTCGTCGTCTGCTGGGGGACGTTCTCCGGCGGCAAGTACGCGGGCTGGGCGGTGGTGGTCGTGGCGGCCGGACTGCTCGGGGTCGCCGCCCTGGCCACCGGCTACCTCTACGCCACCCGGGAACAGCGCCTGGCGCTCTCGCTGGGCCTGGCCGTCGCCCTGCTCGGCAGCGCCTGGCTGGCCAACTGGGGGCAGGCCTACCTGCTGGCCGACTTCGTCTGGTGCGGGCTGGCCGTGGTCGGGGTGGTCCGGCTGCCGCCCGCGCCCGGCCTGCTCACCGCGGCGGCCGCGCTGGGCTCGTACACTGCCGCCAGCTGGGCGAGCTGGGTGAGCATCTTCGCCACCATCGGCGGGCTCGGCCTGCTCGGCTACCTGCTGCGGCTGGACGTCGAGGCCCGCGGCACCGCCCGCCAGCTGCTCACCCAGGAGCGCGCCGCCCGGGCCGCCGAGGCGGAGAGCGCGGCGCTCGCCGAACGGGCCAGGATCGCCCGGGAGATCCACGACGTGCTCGCGCACAGCCTCTCCGCGCAGCTCGTCCACCTGGAGGCGGCCCGGCTGATGCTGGACGCTGGCACCGACCGCGGGCAGATCCGCGAGCGGGTCGTCGCCGCCCGGCGGATGGCCCAGGACGGGCTGGTCGAGACCCGGCAGGCGCTGTCCGCGCTGCGCGGCGAGCTCACCCCGGTCGGTGAGTTCCTGGTGGAGCTGACCGGGCGGGAGCGGGCCGCGCTCACCGTCACCGGCACGCCCCGACCGCTCGCCGCCGAGGCCGCCCTTGCGGTGCGGCGCACCGCGCAGGAGGCGGTGACCAACGTCCGCAAGCACGCGCCCGGCGCCCGGTGCACCGTCGAACTGCGCTACCTGACGGAGGCGGTGGAGCTGGAGGTGCGCAACTCCCGCCCTCCGCGCGGCGAACCGTCCGGGGAGCTGGCGGCCAGCGGCAGCGGGTACGGTCTGCTGGGGATGCGCGAACGCGCGGAACTGCTCGGCGGCACCCTGCTGGCGGGCCCCGAGGACGGAGGGTGGCGCGTGCTGCTGCAGGTGCCGGCATGAGCGAGCGCGGCGAGCTCATCATCAGCAGGTGCGGATTTCGCGAAGCGACTGCCGAGCGAAGCGGGGCGGGCGCATGAGCGAGGCAGAAGTCACCAGGGTGCTGGTGGTGGACGACCAGACGGTGGTGCGCGAGGGCATCGTGATGCTGCTGGGGCTGCTGCCCGGCATCGAGGTGGTCGGCGCGGCGGCGGATGGGGAGGAGGCCGTCGCCCTGGTGGAACGGTGTCACCCGGACGTGGTGCTGATGGATCTGCGGATGCCGCGCGTCGACGGCGTCGAGGCGACCCGGCGGATCCGGGCCGCGCACCCGCAGACCGAGGTCGTGGTGCTCACCACCTACGCCGACGACGACTCGCTCTTCCCCGCTCTGCAGGCCGGGGCGCGCGGCTACCTCACCAAGGACGCCGGTGGCGAGGAGATCGCCCGGGCGATCGCGGACGTCCGCGCGGGGGCGGCCGGGCTCTCGCCGCAGATCCAACTCCGTTTGCTGGAAAGGCTTTCAGGGCCTGCGGCCGGATCCGCGCCGGGGGCCGGGAAGCCGGCCGGGCGGCCGGGGGAGCTCCCGGACGGGCTGACCGCCCGGGAGGCGGAGGTGCTGGCGCTGATCGCGGAGGGGCTCTCCAACGCCGAGATCGCCCAGCGGCTGTTCGTCAGCCAGGCCACCGTGAAGACGCACATCAACAACCTGTTCGCCAAGACCGCGGTACGGGACCGGGCGCAGGCGGTCTCGTACGCCTTTCGACACGGGATCACCGGTACGCAGCAGTAGTCGGATGAGTGTCTGTCGGATGATCGATCACCTCATCGAGTGAAGGTATCGGCAATGGTCAGAGGGGCTGTCCGGCGGCCACCATCATGGTTGGGGTCAGAGTGCCCGCCGGTCCAGGAGCAGTTGTGCCACAGCAGCAGACGAGCAGTCCCGGACAGGGGCAGCGATTTGACTGGTGGGCCGCTCCGGCCGCCGCCACCGCCGCCGACCGGCCGGACGTGCCCGGCCAACCGGCGGTACCGGCCCAGTCGGCCCCCACCCGCGCGGTCCAGCCGGTACCGGCCGAGCGGGCGCCCGTCCGGGCCGCCGCTGCCCCCGCCGCCCAGCCCGCCGTCGAACCGGCGACCGCCCCCCGGGCCCTGGTGCCCGCCACCGACAGCACCGAGGTGTACCGGGCCGTCCAGCGCAGCGACGCCTTCCAGGACATCCGCCGCAGCTACCGGTCGTTCGTCTTCCCGGTCAGCGGAGCCTTCCTCGGCTGGTTCCTGATGTACGTCGCCGCGCAGGCCGCCGCCCCCGGCCTGATGCGCAGCCAGGTGGCCGGCCCGCTCAACGTGGCCTGGCTGCTCGGCCTGCTGCAGTTCGCCTCCACCTTCCTGCTCACCTGGCTCTACGCCCGCAACGCCCGGACCAAGCGCGACCGCGCCGCCCTGGGCCTGCGCTGGGACACCCAGGACCAGCTGCGATGACGACCACGATCACGACCGCGGTGACGACCGCGATGACGACCGCCACCCCGCCCCCCGTCGCCCCCACCGGCGACCACCACGACCTCGCGATCGCGCTGTTCGCCGTCGTCGTCCTGGTCACCCTGGCGATCACCCTCTGGGTCGGCCGCCGGGGCAGCGCCACCGAGGACTTCTACGCCGGCGGCCGCGACTTCACCCCGCTGCAGAACGGCTTCGCGCTCTCCGGCGACTACCTCTCCGCCGCCTCCTTCCTCGGCGTCGCCGGGCTGATCGCGCTGTACGGCTACGACGGCGTGCTCTACAGCATCGGCTTCCTGGTCGCCTGGCTGGTGGTGCTGATGCTGGTCGCCGAACTGGTCCGCAACGCCGGCCGGTACACCCTCGCCGACGTGCTCGCCCTGCGGCTGCGCCGCCGCAAGGTCCGGGCCGCGGCCGGTGGCGCCAGCGTCGTCGTCACCCTGCTCTACCTGGTCGCCCAGATGGTCGGCGCGGGCTCGCTGGTCGCCCTGCTGCTCGGCACCAACAGTGCCCAGGCCCGGACCTGGACCATCGTCGCCGTCGGCGGACTGATGATCGTCTACGTCACGATCGGCGGGATGCGGGCCACCACCTGGATCCAGATCGTCAAGGCCTTCCTGCTGATCGCCGGCTCGGTGCTGCTCACCGTGCTGCTGATGGTCCGCTTCCACGGCGACGTCGGCGAGCTGATGCGCCAGGCCGCCCAGCACAGCGGCGCCGGGCGGCGCTACCTCGAACCCGGCCTCAAGTACGGCGCCACCTTCACCAGCCGGCTCGACTTCTTCAGCCTGGGCCTCGCCCTGGTGCTCGGCACCGCCGGACTGCCGCACATCCTGTCCCGCTTCTACACCGTGCCCACCGCGCGGGCCGCCCGCCGCTCCACGATGTGGGCGATCGGCCTGGTCGGCGGCTTCTACCTGATGGCCATCGCGCTCGGCCTGGGCGCGACCGCGCTGGTCGGCTCGGCGGAGGTGCGGCACGCCAACTCGGCCGGGAACACCGCCGTCCCGCTGCTCGCCCTGGTGCTCGGCGGCGGCAACGGCAGCACCGGCGGGGTGGTGCTGTTCGCGCTGATCTCGGCGATCGCCTTCGCCACCATCCTCGCCGTGGTCGCCGGGCTCACCCTGGCCTCCTCGGCGGCCTTCGCCCACGACATCTGGGCCGGTGCCTGGCGCGGCCGGCCGCGCCGGCGCCCCTTCCGGCGGCGTGCCGCCGTCCCGGCCTCCCGGCCGGGGGAGGCGGGGGATGCGGGGGACGTGGCGGAGGCCGAGCCGACGGGCGAGGCCAGCGAGCGCCAGGAGGTCTGGGTGGCACGGTTCGCGGCCGTCGGGATCGGCGCGGCCGCGATCGCGATCAGCCTCTACGCCCAGCAGCTGAACGTCGCCTTCCTGGTCGGCCTGGCCTTCGCGGTGGCGGCCTCCAGCAACCTGCCCGTCCTGCTGTACAGCCTGTTCTGGTCGCGGTTCACCACCCGCGGCGCGGTCTGGTCGGTGTACGGCGGGCTGGTCCCGGCGATCGTGCTGGTCGTCTTCTCCCCGGTGGTCTCCGGCACCAAGGTGGCGCTCTTCCCCGGCGTCGACTTCCACTGGTTCCCGCTGGAGAACCCCGGCATCATCTCCATCCCGCTCGGCTTCCTGGCCGGCTGGATCGGGACGATCACCTCGCCCGAGCCGGCCGACGCGGACCGCTTCGCCGAGCTGGAGGTGCGCGCCCTCACCGGTGCGGGCGCGGCCTGAGCGCCGCGCCCCGGGGAACCCCGGCGGGCCTGGGGCCGCCGGGGTTCCCCCACGTCCGGGCGTGGTGTCAGGTCCGGACCGCCAGGCCGTAGCGGTGCTCGGGGCGGCCGGTGTCGCCGTAGCGCAGGGTCAGCCGCAGCCGGCTGTCCCGCTCCAGCTGCTTGAGGTAGCGCTGCGCCGTCGAGCGGCTGAGCCCGGTGGCGTCCGCGACCTCCTGCGCGGACAGCGGGCGGCCCGCCTGGCGCAGCACCCCCAGCACCAGGTCGGTGGTGGGCGCCGAGTGCCCCTTCGGCAGCGGGCCGGCCGGGGCGGCGGCGCTGCGCAGGGTGGCGAACAGCCGGTCCACCTCGTCCTGGCCGGCCTCCCGGGCCGCCGGGCCGGCCAGCGCGTGCCGCAGCTGCGCGTACGCGACCAGCTTGTCCCGCAGGCCGGCGAAGGTGAACGGCTTGACCAGGTACTGCAGCGCGCCGTGCTGCATCGCGGCGTGCACCGTCGACACGTCCCGGGCGGCCGTCACCATCATCACGTCGCAGGCCACCTGCCGCTCCCGCAGCCGGCGCACCAGCGCCAGGCCGGTCTCGTCCGGCAGGTGGTGGTCGAGCAGCAGCAGGTCCACCGGGCGGCGCTCCAGCGCGGCCAGCGCCTCCCCGGCCGAGTGCGCGGTACCGGTCACCCGGAAGCCCGGCACCTTGGCCACGTACGCGGCGTGCACGTCCGCGACCCGGAAGTCGTCGTCCACCACGAGTACGTCGATCATCAGGCCTCCACGAGCTGAGGGGTGAGCAGGGCCTCGGGCAGCTCGACCGTGAACCGGGCGCCGCCGAGCGGTCCCGCGTCGAGCACGATCCGGCCGCCGGTCCGTTCGACCAGTCGCCGCACCATCGCCAGCCCCAGCCCGCGCGGACGGTGCGCGGGCGCGTCCTTGCTGGTCCACCCCTCCTCGAAGACCTGCTCGCGCAGCTCCTCCGGCACGCCCGGGCCGCTGTCCGCGACCTGGAGCAGCAGTGTGGAGCCGGCCGCCGCCAGCGTCACCTCCAGCCGGCCGCCCCCACCCGCCGCGAGCGCGTCCACCGCGTTGTCGATCAGATTGCCGAGCACCGTCACCAGCGCCCGCGCGTCCACCACCGCGTCCGGCAGGTGCGCCGCCGGGGCCAGCGCCAGCCGCACCCCGCGCTCGCCCGCCACCGCCGTCTTGCCCGCCAGCAGCGCCGCGACGTGCGGATCCTGCACCTGCTCGGCGATCCGCGCCGCGACCACCGCGTGCGAACCGGACTGCTCCGAGATGAACGCCACCGCCTGCTCGTGGCGGCCCAGCTCCAGCAGGCCCAGCAGGGTGTGCATCCGGTTGGCGTGCTCGTGGTCCTGGGCGCGCAGTGCCTCGGTCAGGCTGCGCGTGGTGTCCAACTCGCGGACCAGCGACTCCAGTTCGGTCCGGTCGCGGAGCGTCACGACCGCGCCGCCCTCGGCCGTGCCCATCCGGTTGACCACCAGCACCCGGTCGTCCCGGACCGCCGGCAGGTCGGCGCCGGTGATCCGCCCGGTCAGCACGTCCGCCAGCCGGCCCGGCGGCAGCACCGCGTGGATCGGCCGCCCGGTGCAGTCCTCCGGCAGGCCGAGCAGCCGCACCGCCTCGTCGTTGGCCAGCCGGATCCGGCCGCGCTCGTCCAGCGCCACCATGCCCTCGCGGATGCCGTGCAGCATCGCCTCCCGCTCCACCAGCAGCGCCGAGATGTCGGCCAGCGCGATGTTGTGGGTGCGGCGCTTCAGCCGCCGGGCCAGCGCCAGCGTGGCGACCGTCCCCGCGGCCAGGCCCGCGCCCGCGCACAGCAGGATCCCGGTGAGCATCTTCAGCAGCCGGCGGCGGATCGAGTCGTCGCTGATGCCGACCGACACCTCGCCGACGATCCGGCCGTCCGCGGCCCGCAGCGGCACCTTGCCGCGCGCGGTGCGGCCCAGCGTGCCCTGCTGCATCGCGGTGACGCTGAGCCCGCTGAGCGCCGGCTCCGGATCGGTGCTGACCCGGTGGCCGATCCGCTCCGGGTCGGTGTGCGAGAGCCGGATCCCGTCCAGGTCGGTGACCACCACGAAGCTCGCGCCGGTGGCCAGCCGGATCTGCTCGGCGTTGCGCTGCGCGGTCGCCGAGTCCCGGGCGTCGGCGGCGCGGGCGATCGCCTCGTCGGTGGCGGTGGCCTGGGCGATCGACAGCGCCCGCTGCATCGCGTCGTGGTCCAGCTCGCTGCTGACCGGGGCCAGGAACAGGCCGGCGGTCACGGTGGTGACACCGACGGTGACGACGGTCTGGCTCAGCAGCAGTTGCGCGAAGACCCGGCGGGGCCAGCGGGGCAGCTTCATCCGGGCCTCCTCTCGGCGGCTGTGGGGGCGGGTACGTCAGGGTCGGGACACCCTACGTTTCCGGCGTGTTTCTGTCAGCCGCGTCCCCGCAGTTGTAGCGGAAGCAAAAGGAGCAGAACACCCCTCAATGCGGAGAAACCGCAGTACGCCGAGAAGGCTCCCGCCCGGGCCCGGCCCGCTCCTACCTTTCCGGGGCAAGCACAGACCCGGGAGGATCGAATGAGCACAACCCCGGCGATCGAGCTGACTGGCGCGACGAAACGGTTCCGCACCCCGTCCGGGGCCCTGCACACCGCCGTCCGTGATCTCGATCTGACCGTCGCCCAAGGCGAGTTCGTCGCCGTCGTCGGGCCCACCGGCTGCGGCAAGTCCACCACGCTGACCCTGGTCAGCGGCCTGGAGGAGCCCACCGAGGGTGAGGTCCGAGTGGACGGCGAGCCGGTCCGCGGGATCCACCCCAAGGTCGGTTTCGTCTTCCAGCAGGACGCCGTCTTCCCCTGGCGCACCGTCCTGTCCAACGTGATGGCCGGGCCGCGCTTCCGCGGCGTGCCCACCGCCGAGGCCAGGGAACGGGCCCGGGACTGGCTGGGCCGCGTCGGCCTCGCCGCCTTCGAGGACCGCTACCCGCACCAGCTGTCCGGCGGCATGCGCAAGCGCGTCGCGCTCGCCCAGACCTTCGTCAACGACCCGGACATCCTGCTGATGGACGAGCCGTTCTCGGCGCTGGACGTGCAGACCCGCGCCCTGATGTCCGACCAGTTGCTGGAGCTGTGGGCCGGGACCAGGTCCTCCGGGAACGCCGCGTCGGTCGTCTTCGTCACCCACGACCTGGACGAGGCCATCGCGCTCGCCGACCGGGTCGTCGTCATGACGGCCGGACCGGCCACCGTCAAGGAGATCTTCACCGTCGACCTGCCACGACCGCGCACCGTGGAGGCCGTCCGGCTGGAACCGAGGTTCGTCGAGCTGTACCGCGAGATCTGGGCCTCGCTCGGCGAAGAGGTGCGCATCACCCGGGAGAGAGGAGCGGGTCGTGCCGCTTGAGACCGCGTCGGCCGTCGCCGACAAGCCCCCGGCGGCCACCCCCGCCAGCCGTACCGAGGCCCGCGAACGGGCCGCCCGCAACCGGAGGCTGACCGTCTACGGGGCCCGGGTCGCGGTCCTGGTCGCCTTCCTCGGACTGTGGGAGGTCTGCGCCCGCACGGACGTCATCGACCCGTTCAACTTCTCGCAGCCGTCGAGGATCTGGGACCAGATCTGGCAGTGGATCACCCACGGCACCGCGCAGGGCTCGCTCGGCGAACAGATCGGCTACACCCTCTACGAGGCCCTCACCGGCTGGGTGATCGGCGTCATCTGCGGTGTGCTGCTCGGCATCGCGCTCGGCCGGGTCCGCTTCCTGGCCGACGTGTTCGGGCCCTACATCAAGGTGCTCAACGCCATCCCGCGGATCGTGCTCGCCCCGATCTTCCTGATCTGGTTCGGCCTCGGCCCGGCCTCCAAGGTCGCCTCCGCCGTCGTCCTGGTGTTCTTCCCGGTGTTCTTCAACGCCTTCCAGGGCGCCCGCGAGGTGGACCGCAACCTCGTCTCCAACGTCCGCATCCTCGGCGCCGACGGCCGCAAGGTCACCCTCCAGGTGGTCATCCCCGCCGCCACCACCTGGATCTTCACCAGCCTGCACGTCAGCTTCGGCTTCGCCCTGATCGGGGCCATCGTCGGCGAGTACATCGGCGCCACCAAGGGCCTCGGCCTGCTCGTCGCCGCCGCCCAGGGCACCTTCAACGCGGCCGGCGTGTACGCCGCCATGACCATCCTCGCCGTCGTGGCGCTGCTCACCGAGGGGCTGCTGACCTTCGCCGAGACGAAGCTGTTCCGCTGGAAGCCCGCAGACACGGGCGACGGCCGCTGAACCCTTCTGCGTCGCTGAACCCCATCCCCTGCGTCGCGAACCCCCTGCGTCGCGAACCCCCCGCTTCGCTGAACCCCCTGCGCCGCTGATCCCCCCTCGCAGAGAGAGGCACCCCCACCCATGCGCCCGAACCCGATCGGCAGACCCGCCGCGGCCGCCCTCGCCGCCGTCCTGCTCCTCCCGCTCTCCGCCTGCGCCAACGACGCCGCCACGACCACCCACGGCGCCGCCGCCCCGGCCGGCCGGCAGGTCGACGGGCCGAAGGTCAAGATCATGGTCGGTGGCCTGGACAAGGTCATCTACCTGCCCGCGATGCTCACCCAGCGGCTCGGCTTCTTCGCCGACGCGGGCGTCAACGTCGAGCTGATGAGCGAGCCCGCCGGCGTCAACGCCACCACCGCGCTGCTCGCCGGCGACGTCCAGGGCGCCGTCGGCTTCTACGACCACACCATCGACCTCCAGGCCAAGGGCAAGATCGTCGAGTCCGTGGTGCAGTTCTCCCAGGCCCCCGGCGAGGTCGAACTCGTCTCCACCAAGCAGGCCGACGCCATCAGGTCCGGCGCCGACTTCAAGGGCAAGAAGCTCGGCGTCACCAGCATCGGTTCCTCCACCGACTTCCTCACCAAGTACCTCGCCGTCAAGAACGGCACGGCCGTCAGCGAGTTCAGCCCGATCGCGGTCGGAGCCGGCCAGACCTTCATCGCCGCGCTCCAACAGGGCAGCATCGACGGCGGGATGACCACCGACCCGACCGTCGCCAACGTCCTCGACAAGGGCCTCGGCAAGATCCTCTACGACATGCGCACACCCGAGGGCTCCCGCGAGGCCCTCGGCGGCCTCTACCCGTCGTCCTCGCTCTACATGAACACCGACTGGGTGGAGAAGAACAAGGACACCACCCAGAAGCTCGCCAACGCCTTCGTCAAGACCCTCAAGTGGATGTCCACGCACAGCCCCGAGGAGATCGCCGCGAAGATGCCCGCCGACTACGCGCAGGGCGGCGCCGAGCAGTACGCGGCCGCGATCAAGGCGACCCTGCCGATGTTCACCACCGACGGCGTGATGCCGGCCGACGGCCCCAAGACCGTCCTCGCCGTGCTCGCCGCCTTCCACCCGGACGTCAAGGGCAAGGAGGGCACCATCGACCTCTCCCGCACCTACACCACCGAGTTCGTCGGCAAGGCCGTCACCGGCTGAGCCGACACCCGACGTGACGGCCCCGCGCGCCTCCGTGGACAGCAGGCGCGGGGCCGCCCGCGCGCTCCGGTCCCGCGCTCACCCCCACGGGCGCGGGGCCGCCCGCGCGCTCCCGACCTGCTGATGACCCTGCCGGCGCGCTTCCGTCCCGCTACCGACCCCGCACCGAGAGCACGTCCATCCGCGACGGCGTCCCCGCCGCCTTGCCGCAGCTCTCCGGACGCGCCGGCTCGCTCACCGCCTCGATCACGTCCACCTCCCAGGCCCGGCCGTCCTGGTGCAGCACCGAGACCAGCCAACGGCCCGCGCCGTCCGGCCGCTGGGCCAGCGTCAGCGCGTCCACCCCGGTCTCCCCGGTCGCCAACCGCACCGCGTGCTCGGCCGCCTGACCCGGACGCTCCCAGCCTGAACAGCCCCGTGACCAGGCCGGCACCATGTGCCCGGCCGCCGTCGCCGCCAGCACCTCCTTGGCCGCCTCCGCCGTCAGCCGCCCGTACGCGTAGCCGTACGGCAGCACCAGCATCGTGGGGGAGAAGCGGTGCCCGCCCAGGTGCGTCACCTCCCACACCTCGCTGTGCCCGGCCGCCGCCAGCTCTGCCGCCAACGGTCGGCCCAGCAGCGCGCAACAGCGGTCCCGCCGCCCGTTGGTGCACACCAGCGCCAACGGGCCGCCGACGTGCTCCACCCCGAAACCGCCGTGGTCACCGACGCCCAGCGCCGCGAAGTCCAGCTCCAGCAGCTCCGCCGGATCGGCCACCTCCGCCCGGCGCACCCAGCCGCGACCCGGCACCGTGTGCGCCACGACCACCTCGTGCCGCGCCGTCGGCAGGCAGTCCGCGTGCCGCCCCGGCCGCCGGATCAGCGCCACCCGCACCCCGGTGCCCGCCGCGGCCGCGTCCAGCGCCCGCCCCGTCGCCGGGTCCAGGTGGCTCTCCCCGAGCGCCTTCGCGCCCCACGGCCCGTTCTGCTCCACCAGCAGCCAGGTGGTCGCCACCGCGGCGGTGGCGGTCAGCGGCTCCGACAGTTCACGCGACAGCGTCGCACAGGTGCTCACCCGGGTAAGGCTACCCTCGGCACCCGCCGCGCCCCGGAACGACGAAGGAGGGGCGCCGGACGGCTCCGGCACCCCTCCTCCACCACGCTCGCGCCCTACGCCGGGCCGGCCACCACCGCGATCGGAGCCGTCACCGGCGTGCCCGAACCGTCACGGCGCGGGTCGCGCTCCGGCAGGTCCACCGGCGCGCCCTTGTCGGACGCCGCCCGGGCCGGGGCCACGCCCGCCCAGGCGAACGTCAGACCGTCCTCACCGCGCAGGAACCGCTGGCAGCGCACACCGCCCGTCGCCCGGCCCTTGCGCGGGTACTGCTCGAACGGCGTCACCTTCCACGACGTCTGCTCCTCGCCGCTCAGCGTCCCCGACGCCCCCGCCACCGAGACCACCACTGCGTCCGACGCCGGATCCACCGCCGTGAACGACAGCACCCGCGCCCCGTCGGAGAGCTTGATCCCCGCCATGCCGCCCGCCGGACGGCCCTGCGGGCGCACCTGCCCCGCCGGGTAGCGCAGCAGCTGCGCGTCCGAAGCGATGAAGACCAAGTCCTCCTCGCCGGTGCGCAGTTCGACCGCGCCCACCAGCTCGTCACCCTCCTTGAGGGCGATCACCTCGAACTCGTCCTTGTTCGCCGGCCACTCCGGCACCACCCGCTTCACCACGCCCTGCGCCGTGCCCAGCGCCAGCCCCGGAGAGGACTCGTCCAGCGTGGTCAGCGCCAGCGCCCGCTCCCCGGCCTCCAACCGCAGGAACTCGCCCACCGCCGCCCCGCCGGCCAGCGTCGGCGACGGCGTCGGCGGCAGAGCCGGCAGATCGATCACCGGCAGCCGCAGCACCCGGCCCGCCGACGTCACCACACCCACGTCCGCCCGCGCCGTCGCCGGCACCGCCGACACGATCACATCGTGCTTCGACCGCTTCTCCGACAGCTCGAACGGCTCCCCGTCCGCCGTCCGCGCCAGCAGGCCCGTCGACGACAGCAGCACCCGGCACGGGTCGTCCGCCACCTCCAGCGGCACCGACAGCGCCGCCGACGGCGCCGCCCCCGCCTCCAGCAGCACCGTCCGCCGCTCCGTCCCGAACTGCTTCGCCACCGCGCCGAGTTCGGACGACACCACGCTGCGCAGCCGGGAGTCCGAGTCCAGGATCTCGGTCAGCTCCGCGATCTCCGCGTTCAGCTTCGCCTTCTCCTGCTCCAGCTCCACCCGGTCGAACCGGGTCAGCCGCCGCAGCGGAGTGTCCAGGATGTACGCCGTCTGCGTCTCCGACAGCGAGAAGCGCTCCATCAGGCGCTCCTTCGCCTGCCCCGCGTTGTCACTCGACCGGATGATCGCGATGACCTCGTCGATGTCGAGCAGCGCGACCAGCAGACCGTCGACCAGGTGCAGCCGCTCCTCCCGCTTGCGCCGGCGGAAGTCGCTGCGCCGCCGCACCACGGTGAACCGGTGGTCGACGTAGACCTCCAGCAGCTCCTTCAGCCCCAGCGTCAGCGGCTGGCCGTCCACCAGCGCCACGTTGTTGATGCCGAAGGTCTCCTCCATCGGCGTCAGCTTGTACAGCTGCTCCAGCAGCGCCTCCGGCACGAAGCCGTTCTTCACCTCGATCACCAGCCGCAGCCCGTGCTCGCGGTCGGTCAGGTCCTTGACGTCCGCGATGCCCTGCAGCTTCTTCGCGTTGACCAGGTCCTTGATCTTCGAAATGACCTTCTCCGGGCCGACGTTGTACGGCAGCTCGGTCACCACGATGCCCTTGCGGCGCGCCGTCACCGCCTCGACCGTCGTGGTCGCCCGGATCTTGAACGTGCCGCGGCCCGACTCGTACGCGTCCCGGATCCCCGACAGGCCCACGATCCGCCCGCCCGTCGGCAGGTCCGGACCGGGCACGAACCGCATCAGCGTGTCCAGGTCCGCGGTCGGGTGCTTGATCAGGTGCCGGGCCGCGGCCACCACCTCGGACAGGTTGTGCGGCGGCATGTTCGTCGCCATGCCGACCGCGATGCCCGTCGCGCCGTTCACCAGCAGGTTCGGGAACGCCGCCGGCAGCGCCAACGGCTCCTGCTCGCTGCCGTCGTAGTTCGGACCGAAGTCGACGGTGTCCTCGTGGATCGACTCCACCATCGCCATCGACGCCGCCGTCAGCCGCGACTCCGTGTAGCGCATCGCCGCCGGCGGGTCGTCGTTGCCCAGCGAACCGAAGTTCCCGTGCCCGTCGATCAGCGGCAGCCGCATCGAGAACGGCTGCGCCATCCGGACGACCGAGTCGTAGATCGACGCGTCGCCGTGCGGGTGCAGCCGGCCCATCACCTCGCCCACCACACGGGCGCACTTCACGTGCGCGCGGTCCGGCCGCAGGCCCATCTCGTTGGCCTGGTACAGGATCCGGCGGTGCACCGGCTTCAGACCGTCCCGCGCGTCCGGAAGCGCACGCGAGTAGATCACCGAGTAGGCGTACTCCAGGAAGGAGCCCTGCATCTCGTCCACGACGTCGACATCGAGGATCCGCTCCTCGAAGTCTCCGGGCGGCGGGGTCTGCGAACTGCGGCGGGCCATCGCGGCGGGGCTCCCTTACGTCTCGCTTGCTGTGTCTCGGTCAGTCTCTGACGTCCATCCGCCGACCCTCGTCAACAGGGCTCGGCGCCCCCATTGTGGACCCTCGCGCCGACACTCCCGGCCAGCGCCCCTCTTCCGCCCCTGGCGAACGCCCTGTCTGCGCGGGACACGAACACGCCCCCCGCGCGTTGCACCACAATGGGGGACGCCACACGAACCCCGACATCGACGACGGGAAGGACCCGAGCGCATGGCCAACCCGGCCCCCGCATCCGCCTCCACCGGAGGACATGGCGCTGCCATCGCCATCACCGAGCACCGCCTGGCCAACGGCCTGCGCGTCGTCCTCTCCGAGGACCACCTCACCCCGGTCGCCGCGGTCTGCCTCTGGTACGACGTGGGCTCCCGCCACGAGGTCAAGGGCCGCACCGGCCTCGCCCACCTCTTCGAGCACCTCATGTTCCAGGGCTCCGCCAACGTCTCCAACAACGGGCACTTCGAGCTCGTCCAGGGCGCCGGCGGCTCGCTCAACGGCACCACCAGCTTCGAGCGCACCAACTACTTCGAGACCATGCCCGCCCACCAGCTGGAGCTCGCCCTCTGGCTGGAGGCCGACCGCATGGGCTCGCTGCTCGCCGCCCTCGACGAGACGTCCATGGAGAACCAGCGCGACGTCGTCAAGAACGAGCGCCGCCAGCGCTACGACAACGTCCCCTACGGCACCGCCTTCGAGAAGCTCACCGCGCTCTCGTTCCCCGACGGCCACCCGTACCACCACACCCCGATCGGCTCCATGGCCGACCTCGACGCCGCCACCCTCGACGACGCCCGCGCGTTCTTCCGCACCTACTACGCGCCCAACAACGCCGTCCTCACCGTCGTCGGCGACATCGACCCCGAGCAGACCATCGCCTGGGTCGAGAAGTACTTCGGCAGCATCCCCGCCCACGACGGCAAGCAGCCGCCGCGCTCCGGCGAACTCCCCGACACCATCGGCAGCGAACTGCGCGAGCACGTCCGCGAGGACGTCCCCTCCCGCGCCCTGATGGCCGCCTACCGCCTCCCGCACGACGGCACCCGCGACGCCGACGCCGCCGACCTCGCCCTCACCATCCTCGGCAGCGGCGAGTCCAGCCGCCTCTACAACCGGCTCGTCCGCCGCGACCGCACCGCCGTCGCCGCCGGCTTCGGCCTGCTCCGCCTCGCTGGCGCCCCCAGCCTCGGCTGGCTCGACGTCAAGACCTCCGGCGACGCCACCATCGAGCAGATCGACGCCGCCGTCGACGAGGAACTCGCCCGCTTCGCCGCCGAAGGCCCCACCCCCGAGGAACTCGAACGGGCCCAGGCCCAGATCGAGCGCGAATGGCTCGACCGGCTCACCACCGTTGCCGGCCGCGCCGACGAACTCTGCCGCTACGCCGTCCTGTTCGGTGACCCCAAGCTTCTCAACGACGCCCTCCCCAAGGTCCTCGACATCACCGCCGAGGAGGTCCAGGCCGTCGCCAAGGCCCGGCTCCACCCCGACAACCGGGCCGTCCTCGTCTACGAGCCCACCACGGCCGACGACACCGACGCCCCCGCCGCCACCGATGAGGAGGGTGCCGCCGCATGAGCACCGACTACGTCCCCGCCATGACGTTCCACCCCCAGCCCGAGCCCGGCACCCCCGGCCCCTGGGCCTTCCCCGCCCCCGAGCGCGCCGCCCTCGGCAACGGCATCACCGTCCTGCACTGCCACCGGCCCGGCCAGCAGCTCGTCGCCGTCGAGGTCCTCCTCGACGCCCCGCTCGCCGCCGAACCCGACGGCCTCGACGGCATCGCCGCCATCCTCGCCCGCGCCCTCAGCGAAGGCACCGACACCCTCACCGCCGAGGAGTACGCCGCCGAACTCGAACGCGCCGGCGCCACCCTCGACGCCCACGCCGACCACCCCTGCATCCGCGTCTCCCTGGAGGTCCCCGCCTCCCGCCTGCAGCGCGGCCTCTCGTTGCTCGCCGACGCCCTGCGCGCCCCCGCCCTCCCCGAGGACGAGATCGAGCGCCTCGTCGCCAACCGCCTCGACGAGATCGTCCACGAGCAGGCCAACCCCGCCCGGCGCGCCGCCAAGGCCCTCTACGCCGAGCTCTTCGACGGCGCCGACCGCCTCTCCCGGCCCCGCAGCGGCACCGCCGACACGGTCAAGGCCATCGACCGGGCCGCCGTCAAGGCCTTCTACGACGCCCACGTGCGCCCCGCCACCGCCACCGTCGTCGTGGTCGGCGACCTCACCGGCACCGACCTGCCCGCCCTCCTGGAGAGCACCCTCGGCACCTGGACCGGCAACACCGCCGAACCCTCCGCCCACGCCCCCGTCACCGCCGACGACCGCGGCCGCGTCGTCATCGTCGACCGCCCCGGCTCCGTCCAGACCCAACTCCTCATCGGCCGCATCGGCCCCGACCGCCACGACCCCGTCTGGGCCGCCCAGATCCTCGGCACCTACTGCCTCGGCGGCACCCTCACCTCCCGCCTCGACCGCGTCCTGCGCGAGGAGAAGGGCTACACCTACGGCGTCCGCTCCTTCGCCCAGCCGCTGCGCTCCGCCGCCGACGGCAGCGGCCGCTCGCTGCTCGCCATCAGCGGCTCGGTGGACACCGCCTCCACCGCCCCGGCGCTCGCCGACACCTGGACCATCCTGCGCACCCTCGCCGCCGAGGGCCTCACCGACGCCGAGCGCGACGAGGCCGTTCAGTTCCTGGTCGGCGTCGCACCGCTGAAGTACGAGACCGCGGGCTCGGTCGCCGGCACCCTGGCCGACCAGGTCGAGCAGTACCTCGCGGACGACTACCAGGCCGAGGTCTACCGGCAGCTCGCCGAACTGCCCACCGCCGCCGCCACCGAGGCCGTCGTCGCCGCCTTCCCGCCGGACCGCCTGGTCACCGTGCTGGTCGGCGACGCCGCCGTCATCGCCGACGACGTGCGGGCCCTCGGCATCGGCGAGGTCACCGTCGTCAGCTGACCCGGCGTTTCCCGTACGGCCCGGTGGAGCACCCGCTCCGCCGGGCCGTCGCGTTGTTAAATCCGTTGCGGGCCAGCGGCGTTCCGTGGATAGATATCCCCGGCACACACGAACGACGACGAACGACGACGAACGAAGGGAGGCGGTCACCATGCGGGTCGAGCGAGCCATACGCCGACGCTCCCCGAGGCCGTCCTCCCCCTGTGCCCAGGGCGCCTGAGCCCCACCCCCGAACTTCCCCGAGCCGCACCGGGCTTCTTCGCGCGGCACCCCCTTCCCCGAACCACCCGACCGCTGGAGGTCGTTCGACCATGACGTACACCGAGGTGCCCGGAATCCGGGTCCCGATCCGGATGTGGACCGACCCGGCCACCGTCGAGGGCCAGGCCCTGCAGCAGCTGCGCAACATCAGCTCCCTGCCCTGGCTGCACGGCCTCGCCGTGATGCCCGACGTCCACCTGGGCAAGGGTGCGACCGTCGGCTCCGTCATCGCTATGAAGGGCGCCGTCTGCCCGGCGGCGGTCGGTGTCGACATCGGCTGCGGAATGAGCGCGGTGAAGACCTCCCTCACCGCCGAGGACCTCCCCGACGACCTGTCCCGCCTCCGCTCCAAGATCGAGCAGGCCATCCCGGTTGGCGCTGGCGTTCACACAGAACCGGTTGACCCGACGAAGCTCTACGGCTTTCAGGCGGCTGGCTGGAACGGCTTCTGGCAGCGCTTTGAGAGGGTCGCTCCGGCGGTGCATTGGCGGCGTGAGCGGGCCATGCAGCAGATAGGAACGCTCGGGCGCGGCAACCACTTTTCGGAAGTGTGCCTAGATGGGACCGGTTTTGTTTGGTTGATGTTGCATTCTGGATCGCGCAATATCGGCAAGGAACTAGCCGAGCACCACATGGAGGTGGCACGGTCTCTTCCTCACAACCAGGGTCTTATCGACCGGGACCTCGCGGTCTTCATCGCGGAGACCCCGCAGATGGCTGCTTACCGACAGGACCTCTTCTGGGCCCAGGAGTACGCCAAGAACAATCGCGCGGTGATGATGGCGCTGTTCCAGGACGTTGTCCGTCGCGAGTTCACCAAGGCGAAGGTCACCTTCGACGAGGTCATCAGCTGCCACCACAACTACGTGGCGGAGGAGACGTACGACGGTGTCGACCTGCTCGTGACCCGCAAGGGCGCGATCAGGGCCGGCACGGGCGACTACGGGATCATCCCGGGGTCCATGGGCACCGGCTCCTACATCGTCCGCGGTCTCGGCAACGAGGCGGCGTTCAACTCGGCCTCGCACGGCGCCGGCCGCAAGATGAGCCGTAGCGCCGCGAAGAAGCGGTTCTCCACGCAGGACCTGGTGGAGCAGACCAAGGGTGTGGAGTGCCGCAAGGACAGCGGTGTCGTGGACGAGATCCCGGGCGCCTACAAGTCCATCGAAAAGGTCATCGAGCAGCAGAAGGACCTCGTCGAGGTGGTCGCCCACCTCAAGCAGGTCGTCTGCGTCAAGGGCTGATCAACGTCGACAGGGGTGCCGCCACACCGTGGCGGCACCCCTGTCGGGTTGGTCGAGTCGGCTCAGGCCGCGGCCGGGAGCTCGTCGAGGCCTTCCTGGACGAGCTTGGCGAGGCGGTCGAGCGCGTCGTCGGCGTTCTCGGCGTCGGAGGCGAGGACGACCTCGTCGCCGCCCTGGGCGCCGAGGGCGAGCAGGCCGAGCATGGAGGCGGCGTTGACGGGGTTGCCGCCGGGCTTGGCGATGGTGATCGGCACGCCGGTGGCCGTGACGGCCCGGACGAAGACGGAGGCGGGACGGGCGTGCAGGCCCTCGGCCCAACCGATGGTGACGCGGCGCTCAGCCATGAGACGTGCCTTTCCGGTGAAGCTGGTTACGGCCGTGCTCGGTGAAGCGGCCATGTTGTCTAGACCAGTGTTGCACGCAGGCGGTCCCTGCGAGCCGCTGCGTTCGGGACTTGTGATTGTTTCTTTTCGGGGCATAAGGCCCGGCCGGCGGCCCTGCCCACCCTGCAGCCAGTGTGCACCCGGCGCCATTCGGCTCACTGCCGGATAACCTGACGAATGTGGACGACTCCGCAGTGGCGCAGCCCGAGCAGGACCCCGGTGACCGGCGGGAATCCGGACCGGATTACCCCCAGCACTGGGAGGCCGACATCCTGCTGCGGGACGGCGGTACGGCCCGCATCCGGCCGATCACGCCGGAGGACGCGGAGCGTCTGGTGGAGTTCTACGCACAGGTGTCGGACCAGTCCAAGTACTTCCGTTTCTTCGCCCCCTACCCCCGGTTGTCGGAGAAGGACGTCCGCCGTTTCACCCACCACGACTTCGTGGACCGGGTGGCGCTGGCGGTGGTGGTCCGGGACCGTTTCATCGCGACCGTCCGCTACGACCGGATCGACGCGCAGGGCCGTCCGTCCGAGGCCGGGACGGACGCCGAGGTGGCGTTCCTGGTGCAGGACGCCCATCAGGGCCGCGGGGTGGCGTCGGCGCTGCTGGAGCACATCGCGGCGGTGGCGCAGGAGCGCGGGATCCGCCGGTTCCAGGCGGAGGTGCTGCCGGAGAACCGGAAGATGGTGAAGGTCTTCACCGATGCCGGTTACACGCAGCGCCGCAGTTTCACCGACGGTGTGGTGCACCTGGAGTTCGATCTTGAGCAGACGGACCGTTCGCTGGCGGTGATGCGGGCGCGCGAGCACCGGGCGGAGGCGAAGTCGGTGCAGCGGCTGCTGACCCCGCGGTCGGTGGCGGTGATCGGGGTGTCGCGCAACCCGCAGACGGTGGGCCGGGCGATCCTGCGGGACCTGCTGGGCAGTGCCGACGACACGCGCCCGGTGTACGCGGTGAACCGCAACGCCCCGCCGGGCACCGAGCTGGACGGCGTCCCGGTGCACCGTTCGGTTCTGGACATTCCGGGGCCGGTGGATCTCGCGGTGATCGCCGTCCCGGAGGGGGCCGTCCCGGCGGCGGTCGCCGAGTGCGGTGCGCACGGGGTGCAGGGCCTGGTGGTGGTGACCGCCGGGTACGCGGAGACCGGCCCGGAGGGCCGGGACCGCCAGCGCGCGCTGGTGCGCCAGGCGCGGGCGGCGGGGATGCGGGTGATCGGCCCGAACGCCTTCGGCCTGATCAACACCGATCCGGACCGCCCGTTGAACGCCTCGCTGGCTCCGCAGCTGCCGCGCCGGGGCGGGTTCGGGATCTTCTGCCAGTCCGGTGCGATCGGGGTGGCCCTGCTGGAGTCGGCGCACCGCAGGGGCCTGGGAGTTTCCTCCTTCGCCTCGGTGGGCAACCGGTCGGACGTCTCCGGGAACGACTTCCTGCAGTACTGGGCGGAGGACGAGGCCACCGAGGTGGTGCTGCTCTACCTGGAGTCCTTCGGCAACCCGCGCAAGTTCACCCGGATCGCGCGCCGGCTGGCCGCGGTGAAGCCGGTCGTGGTGGTGAAGGGCGCCCGGCACACCGGCAGCCTGCCGCCGGGCCACGCGGTGCCGGCGACCGCGACGGGGCTGCGCGACGCGACGGTGGACGCGCTGTTCGAGCAGGCGGGCGTGATCAGGGTGGAGACGATCACCGAGCTGTACGACACCGGGGAGCTGCTGGCCCTGCAACCGCTGCCGCCGGGGGACCGGGTCGCGGTGGTCGGCAACTCGGACTCGCTGGGCCTGCTGACCTACGACGCCTGCCTGAGCGCGGGCCTGCGGCCGCGCACCCCGGTGGACCTGACCACGGCCGCGACGGGCGAGAACTTCCGGATCGCGCTGGACGTGGCGCTGGCCGATCCGGCGGTGGACGCGGTGATCGCGGTGGCGATCCCGCCGATCGGCACGTCCGCGCACGCCTTCATGGGCGGCCGGCTGACCGGCCCGGACGATCCGGAGATGGGTTCGGACGATCCGGAGATCGCCGACGCACTGCTCGAAGCCAGCCGAAGGGCAAGGGAGTTGGGCAAGCCGCTGGTGCTCGCCCATCTGGCGTTGACCGATCTGCCGGTCCGGCTGCGCCCGGGGGGCGTGCCGGCGTTCGCGGCGCCGGAGCGGGCGGTGCGGGCGCTGGCGCACGCGGTGCACTACGCGCAGTGGCGGCGCCGGACGGCCGAGGCGGAGGAGACGGCCCGGGTGCCCGAGCTGGACCGGATCGACGAGCCGGGCGCCCGCGCGCTGGTCGAGGCGGCGTTGAGCACCCGGACGGCGATTGCCGCGCGGACGCAGCCGGGCGGCGCCCGGATCACCCTGCCGGACGCCGGGGCCCGCGAGCTGCTGGCCCGCTACGGCATCGACGTCTTCCCGGCGCTGCCGGCCCCGGACGAGGAGGCGGCCGTGCGGGCCGCGGCGACGCTCGGCTACCCGGTGGCGTTGAAGGCCACCGCCCCGCATCTGCGCCACCGCCCGGACCTGGGCAGCGTGCGGCTGGATCTGACCGGCGAGCCCGGGCTGCGCCGGGCGCACCGCGAGCTGGACGCGCTGCTGGGCGGTGCGGCGCAGGCGGAGCTGGTGGTGCAGCGGATGGCGCCGCGCGGGGTGGACACCGTGATCGGTGCCACGGTGGATCCGGCGGTCGGCGCGATCCTGTCGTTCGGCCTGGCCGGGGCGCCCGCCGAGCTGCTGGGCGATGTGGCGCACCGGTTGGTCCCGGCGACCGACCAGGAGGTGGCCGGGCTGGTCCGGGAGGTGCGCGCGGCGCCCCTGCTGTTCGGTTGGCGGGGCGCGGAGGCGGTGGACACCGACGCGCTGGAGGAGTTGCTGCTGCGGGTGTCGCAGTTGGTGGACGACGTGCCGGAGATCGCCTCGGTGGATCTCGAACCGGTGGTCGTGGCCCCGTACGGGCTGGCGATCCTGGGGGCGCGGGTGCGGATCGCGCCGCTGCCCGTCCGCAGCGATCTGGGCCCGCGCGCGATGAGCACCCTGTAACCTTCCTTGGTTGCGCCTGCCTGTGGGCGCTGTTGTCCGAAGCTCGGCGCCGTGCCGCCCGCTTCGTCGGCGGACCATGCCAGGATGGAGTTATGGCGAAGACCGGTACCACCAGCACTCAGGACCTGCGCTCGGCGATCGAGCGCAGCGGTTACTACCCGGCCCTGGTGTCCGAGGCGGTCGAGGCCGCGGTGGGCCCGGAGCCGATCAGCTCCTACCTGGTGCACCAGGAGACGACCTTCGACGCCAACGAGGTGCGTCGGCACGTGACGGTGCTGGTGCTGACCCCGACGCGGTTCGTGGTGAGCCACACCGATGAGCAGTCGGGGGACGCGGGCAGCCCGGCGGTGCCGTTCGCGACGACGTCGACGGAGAGTGTCCGGCTGGACCGGATCGGTTCGGTCGTGCTGAGCCGGATGGTCGCGAACCCGGAGACGTACACGCCGGGGACGCTGCCGCGCGAGGTGGTGCTGACGATCGGCTGGGGTGCGGTGCAGCGGCTGGACCTGGAGCCCGCGGGCTGTTCGGATCCGAACTGCGAGGCTGACCACGGCTACACCGGTTCGGCGACGGCTGACGATCTCTCACTGCGGGTGAGCGAGGCCGGTGACGGCCCGGAGACGGTGGCCCAGGCGCTGGTGTTCGCCCGCGCTCTCTCCGACGCGACGATCAGCAACGGCCCGCGGGTCTGAGCGCCGCCGCCTTCGACTGCTACGAATCCGGTTTCATGTCCTTCGCACCCTCCGGCGGCTTCGACGCCTTCGAGATCCTCGACCCGGCCGCGGCTCCCGCGCCCCCGTACGGCAGTGGTTCGCTCTGCGACCTGTTGCCCTCGGTGGCGGCGGGCCTGGGCGTCCCGGGCTTCACCGCGACCCTGCCGATCGCCCCGGCGGACCGGGTGGTGGTGTTCCTGGTGGACGGCCTGGGCTGGGAGCTGCTGCTGCGGCACCCGGAGTACGCGCCGTTCCTGTCCTCGCTGGCCGGGAGTTCGATGGGTGGTTCGGGCCGCCCGCTGACCGCCGGTTTTCCGTCGACCACGGCGACTTCGCTGGCCTCGGTCGGCACCGGCACGCCGCCGGGGCTGCACGGCCTGGCCGGGTACACGGTCGCGGTGCCGGGCGCCGGTTATCTGATGAACCAGCTGCGTTGGCAGCCGCACACCGACCCGCACGTCTGGCAGCCGTACCCGACGGTCTTCGAGCGGACGGACGCCGCCGGGGTGGCGACCGCGCAGGTGTCCTCCCCGCTGTTCTCGCAGACGCCGCTGACCAGGGTGGCGCTGTCCGGCGGCACCTTCCTGGGCCGGACGACGGGCGAGGAGCGGATGGACCTGGCGGCCTCCTGGCTGGCCGAGCACGACCGGGCGCTGGTCTACACGTACGTCAGCGAGCTGGACGGTGCGGGCCACCGCTTCGGGGTGGACTCGGACGAGTGGCGGATGACCCTGGACGCGGTGGACCGGCTGGCCCGCCGGCTGGCCGAGCGGCTGCCGCCGCGTTCGGCGATGTACGTGACCGCTGACCACGGCATGATCGACATCGCGCCGGAGGACCGGATCGACTTCGACGAGGACTGGGAGCTGGGTGCCGGCGTGGCCCTGCTGGGCGGCGAGGGCCGGGCCCGGCACGTGTACGCGGTGCCCGGTGCGGCGGCCGACGTGTTCGCGGTCTGGAGCGAGGTCCTGGGCGACCGGATGTGGGTGGCCACCCGGGACCAGGCGATCGCGGCGGGCTGGTTCGGTCCGGCCGTGGACGAGCGGGTGTACGGGCGGATCGGCGACGTGGTGGCCGCGGCGCGGGACGACATCGCGATCACCGCCTCCCGCAACGAGCCGGGCGAGTCCGCGATGATCGGCCTGCACGGTTCGATGACCCCGGTCGAGCAGTTCGTGCCGCTGCTCGAAGTTCGCGGCTGAGCCGGGTCCTTGACTCTTCTGTGCCCGAACTCCCCTGATGTGAAAGGCCTTTGCTCCACCCATGGCTGAACTGGTGTTCTTCTCGGGCACGATGGACTGCGGCAAGTCGACGCTGGCGCTGCAGATGGACCACAACCACTCCGCCCGCGGCCGGCAGGGCCTCATCCTGACCCGCCACGACCGCGCTGGTGCGGCGACCATCTCCAGCCGGCTGGGCCTGCGGGCGGACGCGGTCGAGGTGACGGACGACTTCGACTTCCACGCGTACGTGGTGCACCGGCTCTCGGCGGGCGGCCGGGTGGACTACCTGATCTGCGACGAGGCGCAGTTCTTCGCCGCCGAGCAGGTCGACCAGTTGGCCCGGGTGGTGGACGAACTCGACATCGACGCCTACACGTTCGGGATCACCACGGATTTCCGCACCCGGCTGTTCCCCGGCTCCCAGCGGCTGATCGAGCTGGCGGACCGGGTGGAGGTGCTCCAGGTCGAGGCGCTGTGCTGGTGCGGTGCGCGGGCGACGCACAACGCCCGGACGGTGGGCGGGGTGATGGTGGTCGAGGGCGCCCAGGTGGTGGTCGGCGACATCTCGGTGAACGAGGACGAGGTCGGGTACGAGGTGCTCTGCCGCCGGCACCACCGCCGCCGGCTGACCGCCGCGACGGCCCGGGCCTCGGTGCTCTCGCCGGACGTGCTGCCCTTCGAGCAGCAGGTCTGAGTCCTGCTCCCGGGCGCGCTAACGGAGTTCCAGCACCGAGAAGTGCCCGCCCTGCGGGTCGGACAGCCGGGCGGCGCGGCCGCGGGCGGTGTCGTGCGGTTCGACCAGGACGCGGCCGCCGAGTCCGACGGCGTGCCGGGCGGTGGCGTCGGCGTCGCGGACGGCGAAGTGGACCCGCCAGCGGGGCGGATGGCCGCGCAGTTCGGCGCGGTGCCGGATGCCGGCGACCGGTCGCCCGTGCACGAGTAGCGTGGACTCGTCGTCGGCGTGCCGGACGGGGCGGTCGAGTACCGCGGTGTAGAAGGCGACGGCGCCGTCGGTGTCGGGGGTGAGCAGTTCGGTCCAGGCCGGTCCGCCGGGTTCGGGCCCGGCCTCCCGGCCGGTGTGCTCCTCGCCCTGCCAGAGGCCGAAGACGGCGCCGGAGACGTCGGCGGCGATGGCCATCCGCCCGGCGCGTTCGGCCTGGAGCGGCCCGACGGCCACGGTTCCGCCGCAGGCGCGCACCAGTTGGGCGGTGTGGTCGGCGTCGTCGACGGCGAAGTAGCTGGTCCACTGCACCGGGAAGCCGGTGGCGGTGGAGACGCCGAGGCCGGCGACCGGTGCCCCGTCGAGTTCGGCGCGGACGTAGGCGCCGAGCTGGCCGGGGCCCGGGGTGTAGGTCCAGCCGAGCAGGTCGGCGTAGAACACGCGGGCGCCGGCCAGGTCGTCGGTCAGCAGACTGACCCAGCAGGGGGTGCCCTGGGCCAGTCGGAGTTCCACCGCGGGCAATGCGGGCCCCCTCATGGGTGGTTGGCGCAACGGGTGGTTGGCGCACGGAAATCCTCGCGCGCGAGGGTGATGCTTCCACTCTGGCGCGCGTCGAACCCTCGGGCCGCGCGGAAATTCCGGCAAAGACCGCACAAAGAGCGGCGGGGTGGCGGCGCTGCGCGACAATGGCCGCCATGACCACCTACAACGACGGTTCCCCGCTGATCTCCGCGGCCGGGCTGGCGCAGGCGCTCGCCTCCGCGCTCCCGCCGGTGCTGTTGGACGTGCGCTACCGGCTGGTCGGTGCCGCGCAGTCCGGCCCGACCGCCGCCGAGGAGTACCGGGCCGGGCACCTGCCCGGCGCCCGCTTCGTCGACCTGGACCGGGACCTCGCGGCCCCGCCGGGCGCCCCAGGCCGGGGCGGCCGCCACCCGCTGCCGGACCCGGAGGAGTTCGGCGCGGCGATGCGCCGCCTGGGGGTGGACTCCGACCGCCCGGTGGTGGTGTACGACGGCGCGGCCTCGCTGGCGGCGGCCCGCGCCTGGTGGCTGCTGCGCTGGGCCGGGCACCGGGACGTCCGGGTGCTGGACGGCGGGTACGCGGCCTGGTCGGCGGCCGGACTGCCGGTGACGGCGGAGGTCCCGGCGCCGGCGGAGGGTCATTTCAAGCCGGTCCCGGGGCAGTTGCCCGTGGTGGACGCGGACGGTGCGGCGGCCTGGGCGCGCGGTGCGCTGCTGCTGGACGCCCGGGCGGGGGACCGCTACCGGGGCGAGAGCGAGCCGGTGGACCCGCGCGCCGGGCACATCCCGGGTGCGGTGTCGGCGCCGACGGCCGAGAACGTAGCGGCCGACGGGCGGTTCAGGTCGGCCGCGGAGCTGGCGGCGCGGTTCCGCGCGCTGGGCGCGGGTGAGCGGGAGACGGCGGTGTACTGCGGCTCGGGGGTGACGGCGGCGCACCAGATCCTGGCGCTGGAGGTGGCGGGCCTGCCGGCGACGCTGTACCCGGGGTCGTGGAGCGAGTGGTCGAGCGCCGAGGCCCGCCCGGTGGCGGTGACCGACCAGCCGGGCTGAGCCGGGGGCGGTCTGAGGCGGGATTTCCTGACGCGCACAGAGTGATGGGGGGCGCCGGCTCAGCCGGCGCCCCGCATCACTCTGCTTCTGCTACTCCTGCTTCTTGCGCCGGCTGCCGAAGACGATCTCGTCCCAGCTGGGCACGGTGGCCCGGCGGCCGGGCCGGACGCCGTCCGCCTCGGCCTGGCGGTCGGTGGTGCCGACCAGTCGTTCGCGGTGCGGGGCGACGGCCCGCGGCATCAGGATGTCGGCGTAGGCCGAGCCCGCGCCGACCGCCGGTGCGGCGGCCGCGGCCGCCTCCTCGCTCTCCTCGGCGACCTCTGCGGGCACCGGTTCGATCGGGGCGGGGCCGACGGCGAGGTCGCCGCGGAAGGCGGGGACCACGTCGAGCAGGCTGGTCAGGGAGTCCCTGGACTCGGCGGTGGCCTCGCGGGCGGACATGATGCGGTCGGCGGAGGGCCGGTCGATCATCGGGCGGGGCGGCCGGTCCTGGGGGAGCCGGGCGATCCGCGGGATGAACGGGAAGACCGACTCCTCCTCGCGCTCGACGTTCTCGCCGATCAGCGCGCGGGCCTCGTCGTCGTTGGGCTGGACCAGGCGCCGGGGCGGGTCGTACGTCCAGGAGGCGCTGCGGCCCTCGTCGTCGGCACGGTAGGCGAGGATGACCTCCCAGGTGCCGTCGTCGCGCCGCCAGGAGTCCCAGCGTTCGGTGTCCTTCTCGGCGCCGCGCAGCGCGAGCCGCTCGGCGACGGCCTCGCCGAGCTGGGGCCCGGTGGATTCGCCGTTGCGGCGGATGGCGGTCTTTCGGGCGCGTTCGGCCATGAAGGCGCGCTCGGCGAGGACCGGACCCTCGAAGCGGCGGACCCGGTCGACGGAGATGCCGGCGGCCTGGGCGACCTCCTCGGCGGAGGCACCGGCTCGTATCCGGGCCTGGATGTCCCGGGGCCGCAGATGGCTCTCGACTTCGATCTCGATCTGGCCGAGGCGCGGACGATCCCCACGGATGGCGGCGCGCAGCCGCTCGTCGATGGGAAGGGTGTACTCCGTGCTGTCGGCAGCCTTGAGCACCAGCCGTGTGCCGTCGTTGCTGACGGCCACAACCCGCAGTTCGGGCACGGTTACCTCCCGGGTGGTGCCTGCCGACGTCACCTGCGTCGCTGCTCCCGTACTGAGTGTGGCCTGCCCGCTCGCGACTGGCCACAACCTTGCTGAGTTCCCCGGCGTGTCGGGCGTACGCCCGGTCACGCCGCTGTGGCACGGTTGCCTTTTTGCCACGCCATCCGTCGACGTCGCGCCTGGGTGCCCCGGCCGTCCTCGCACGCGGAGTGTTCGCGACGGTCCGGGACGGGCGTCGCCGTGCGTGCCTGTTCCGTGGCTCTTCGTCAAGCTGCCGGTGTGGGCGCAGTCGACAAGTCGACCCAAGGCTCAGGCTTTACGAACAGTACTCCATTCGTGGCATCCGAAGGGGCGGCTCGCCGCTCAAGTCTCCCGCGATTCACGGGAATCTCAAGAGCGCATGCCCCCAACGGCGGACCACCGGCGGGTGAACGGTGATCATCTTCACATATATCGGGGTCGGAGAACCGCATTTTCGTCCCTTGTGTCCTTCTTTGGGCAAGATGGAGTGACTTGTTCGAGGAACAGTCGTACGGACCGAGGGATGTTGATGCCGGAGCGGAGCCCCGCCGAGGAGGGCGGCAAGAAGGAGCGCAAGCGGATCGATCTGAGCGTGGCTCAGGTCGCTGCGAGTGCGCTGGCCACGGTGGTGGGGGCGCTGCTCGCCTCCGAACTCGGCGTGTACGGAACGATCCTGGGTGCGGCGGTGGTCAGTGTCGGGGCCACCACCGGCGGTGCGGTGTTCCAGCACGTCTTCCGGCGCACCGGCGAGCAGCTGCGCGAGGCGGTGGTGGAGCGGGGGCCCGGCCACGCCGCGAACGGGCTGCGCCAGGTGCCGGAGCGTCCGGTGGAGCCGGCGCCGTCGGCGATCTCCTCGGAGTGGAACGAGCCGCAGGTGGTCCGGGCGCGTCGGCGGTGGACCTGGAAGACCTACGCGGCGGTGTCGGGGCTGGTGTTCGTGGTGGCGATGACGCCGATCCTGGCGTTCGAACTGGCCACCGGGCAGCCGGTGTCGGCGACGGTGAAGGGCGAGTCGGGCAACGGCACCTCCTTCGGCGGCGTGGTGAGCCCGAAGTCCTCCACCCCGCGGGAGACGCCGCCGACGGAGCGGCCCTCCACCGGCGGCGGGCGCGGCTCGGAGCCCTCGCCGTCCGGCGGTGCCTCGGCCCCGCCGACGACGCGGCCGAGCCGGGAGCCGAGCACCGGCCCGAGCGCGGGCCCGAGCGGTGGGGCCGGTGAGCACGGCGGAGGTACGGCCTCGCCCTCGGCGGGCCCGAGCGCGACGCCGTCGGCCGGTTCGTCACCGACCGCGGACGGCGGGAAGCCCTCCGGCACCTCCGGCGGGGCGAGCCCGCAGCCGCCGGTGCCGAGCAACGCCCCCGCCTCCGTGGCCCCGCCGCAGCCCGCGGCGCCGACCCAGGGCGCCACCCCGTGATCAGGCGCCGAGGACCCGGCGCAGGTAGTCGTTGCCGAACACGCGCTGCGGGTCGACCTCGTCGCGCAGGGCGGTGAAGTCGCCGAAGTGCGGGTAGGCGCCGGACAGGTACTCGGCGTCCCGGGTGTGCAGCTTGCCCCAGTGCGGGCGGCCCTGGTGGGCGCACATCAGCTGCTCGACGCCGGTGAAGTAGCCCTGGTCGGCGGTGCCCCGGTAGAGGTGGACGGCGATGTAGGCGCTGTCCCGGCCGGAGGCGGTGGAGAACCAGAGGTCGTCGGCGGGGGCGAAGCGCACCTCCACCGGGAAGCCGACCTTCCAGTCGGAGCGCTCGACCAGGGCCTTCAGCTCGCGCAGCACTCCGGCGACGGCCGCGCGCGGCACCGCGTACTCCATCTCCACGAAGCGCACCTTGCGCGGGCTGGTGAACACCCGGTGCGCCGTGTCGGTGTAGCTGCGGTCGGACCAGGCGCGGCTGGCCAGCGAGGCGATGGCGGGGATGCTGGCGGGGAAGCGCCGGCCGACCCGGCAGGCGCCCTCCCAGACGGTGTTGGAGAGGAAGCCGTCCTCCAGCCACTCCTTGAACCGGGGCAGCGGGGCGGCCGGGCCCTGGCTGCGGTTGTTGCGTTTGGTGGCGCAGCGGTCGGTGTGCGGGAACCAGTAGAACTCGAAGTGCTCGTTGACCGCGGTGAGGTCGTCCAGCCGTTCCAGCACCTCGTCGAAGGCCATCGGCTGTTCGTGCGCGGTGAGCAGGAAGGCCGGTTCGACGGCGAAGGTCAGCGCGGTGATCACGCCGAGGGCGCCGAGGCCGAGCCGGGCGCCCTGGAAGAGCCGGGGGTGCTCGGTGGGGGAGCAGCGCCGGACGCTGCCGTCGGCGAGGACGATCTCCAGGGCGCGGATCTGGGCGGCGAGCGAGCCGGAGTCGCGGCCGGTGCCGTGGGTGCCGGTGCTGGTGGCGCCGGCCACGGTCTGCACCTCGATGTCGCCCATGTTGGTGAGGGAGAGGCCCTCGGCGGCGAGGATCCGGTTGAGCCGGGCGAGCGGGAGGCCGGACTCGACGGTGATGGTGCCGGCCTCGCGGTCGATCTCGCGGACGGCGGTGAGCGCGTGCGGGCGGAGCAGGACGCCGTCGCCGGCGGAGGCGATCGAGGTGAAGGAGTGGCCGGAGCCGACGGCCTTGACGGTGCGGCCCTGTTCGGCGGCGCGCAGGATCTCCTTGGCCAGTTCCTCCGCGGTGCCGGGGGTGGCGGCCCGGGTGGGCCGGGCGCTCTGGTTCCCGGCCCAGTTGGTCCACCGGGTGGGGGTCGCGGTACTGGCCTGGGGCATGGCGCCGCCTCCTGCTCCGTGGCCGACCGGGGTCGGCGCGGTCCGGGGCGGTGGGGGCCGCCCTACCCACGGGTAGGCCCGCGGGTAGGGAGAGATTAGTCAGTTCACCGTTCGAGGTCTACGGTCTGTTCGGCTGCTTCGGCGGGCTCGTCGGCGGTCTGCTCGGAGGCGAGCCCGGCGCGCAGGCGGCCGAGCCCGGCGAGCGCGGTGACCACGCCGAAGACCCCGGCGGTCAGCGGCACCCAGTAGCCCGCGGCGGAGCCGGCGGCGTCCACCACCCAGCCGCCGGCGGAGGAGCCGACGGCGACGCCGAGGGCGAGCCCGGTGGTCGTCCAGGTCATGCCCTCGGTCAGCTGGGCGGCCGGGACGAGCCGTTCGACCAGGGCCATCGCGGTGATCAGGGTGGGGGAGATGGCGATGCCCGCGATCAGCAGCGCGCCGCCGACCGCGATCAGGCCGCCGACTCCGTGCACCGACTCGGCGACCAGCAGCAGTGGCGCCATGCTGAGCGCCATGAACAGGACACCGGCGAAGAAGCGGCCGGCCATCGAGCCGGTGAGCTTGAGGGTGCCGAAGACCACGCCGGCCAGGCAGGAGCCGAGCGCCCACAGCGCGAGGATCACGCTGGCGATGGACTTGTGCCCCTGGGTCTCGGAGTAGGCGACGGTGACGACCTCGACGGAGCCGAAGATCGCGCCGGTGGCGACGAAAGTGAGGATCAGCACCTGGAGGCCGCGGTTGAGGATCACCGAGCCGCCGACGTGCCGGGCGCCCGGGTGGACCGGCGGTTCGGTGGCGCGCTGCCCGGCGAACAGCAGGACGCCGACGGCGAGGAAGACCCCGGCGAGCAGGACGCCGGCCTCGGGGAAGACGGAGGTGGCCAGGCCGATCGAGAGGATCGGGCCGACGATGAAGCAGACCTCGTCGACGACGGCCTCGAAGGAGTACGCGGTGTGCAGCTTGGGGGCGTCGTCGCGGTACAGGTGGGCCCAGCGGGCGCGGACCATCGCGCCGGTGCTCGGCATGACGCCCATCCCGGCCGCGAAGACGAAGAGCGTCCAGTCCGGCGCCTTGAACCGGGCGCACAGCAGCAGGCCGACCACGGCGACGATGGTGAGCGCCATGGCCGGGACGATTATTCGGCGCTGCCCGTGCCGGTCCACCAGCCGGGAGACCTGCGGGCCGAGCAGCGCGGCGGAGATCGCCAGGGTCGCCGACACCAGGCCCGCCACCCCGTAGGAGCCTCTGAGCTGGGAGAGCATGGTCACGATGCCGATGCCGGTCATGGAGATCGGCAGCCGGGAGACGAAGCCGGTGGTGGAGAAGGCCAGACTGCCGGGGGAGGCGAATATCTGGCGGTAGCTGGACAGCACGGGAGCTCCGCGGGGGTAAGGAACGAGGCTGGTCAACACAGCTTACGTACCTTGGCAAACAGTATTTTCCGGACACCCTCGCAGCCCCGACGGGGGTCTCCGGCCCCTCAATGGCAGGATCGGTGCCATGTCCGACGCGCGCAAACCCTCACCGTCCGACGCCGCCCCGGCAGCGCCGCAGCCGTACGACGCCCTGCTGCTGCTCTCCTTCGGCGGGCCCGAGGCCCCCGAGGACGTCGTCCCGTTCCTGGAGAACGTGACCCGGGGCCGCGGCATCCCCAAGGAGCGGCTGAAGGAGGTCGGCAAGCACTACTTCCTGTTCGGCGGGGTCAGCCCGATCAACGAGCAGAACCGCGAACTGCTCGCCGCGCTGCGCAAGGACTTCGCCGAGCACGGCCTGGACCTGCCGGTCTACTGGGGCAACCGGAACTGGGCGCCCTACCTGGTGGACACCCTGCGCGAACTGGCCGCGGACGGCCACCGCCGCGTCGCCGTCCTCGCCACCAGCGCCTACGCCGGCTTCTCGGGCTGCCGCCAGTACCGGGAGAACCTGGCCGACGCGCTGGCCGCCCTCGCCGCCGAGGGCCTGCCCGAGCTGCGGGTCGACAAGCTGCGGCACTTCTACAACCACCCCGGCTTCGTCGAGCCGATGATCGACGCCACCCTGGCAGCCCTGGCGCGGCTGCCCGAGGACGTCCGGGCCGGCGCCCGGCTGGCGTTCACCACCCACTCCATCCCGGACACCATGGCCGAGACCTCCGGCGCCCCGGACGACCCGGCCCGCGGCCGCCCCGGCGGCGCGTACGTCGCCCAGCACCTGGACGTCGCCCGGCTGATCGCCGGGGCCGTCGCCGAACGCACCGGCGTCGCGGACCGGCCCTGGGAGCTGGTGTTCCAGAGCCGCAGCGGCGCCCCGCACACGCCGTGGCTGGAACCGGACATCTGCGACCACCTGGAGGCCCAGCACGCCGACGGCGCGCCCGCCGTGGTGATGGTCCCGATCGGCTTCGTCTCCGACCACATGGAGGTCAAGTACGACCTCGACACCGAGGCCGTCGCCAAGGCCGCCGAACTCGGCCTGCCGGTGGCCCGCGCCGCCACCGTCGGCGCCGACCCGCGGTTCACCGCCGCGGTGCGCGAACTGGTCCTGGAGCGGGCCGCCGCCGAGCGCGGCGAGCCGGTGAACCGCTGCGCCCTCGGCGCGCTCGGCCCCAGCCACGACGTGTGCGCGGTGGCCTGCTGCCCCAACCCGCGAGCCCCCCGCCCGGCCGCCGCCGAGCGCTGACCGCCCGTCCCGCTTTCCCGGAGGAGAGACCCGTGCCCACTCCCGCCCTGCCCGACGACCGGCTCCTCGACGACCTGCTGGAGGTCGCCCTGGACGCGGCCCGGCAGGCCGGCGCCCTGCTGCGTGACGGCCGGCCCGCCGACCTCGGCGTGGCCGGCACCAAGAGCAGCCCGGTCGACGTGGTGACCGAGATGGACCTCGCCTCCGAGAAGCTCGTCCTGGAACTGGTCACCGAGCGCCGCCCCGAGGACGGCTACCTCGGCGAGGAGGGCGCCGAGCGGCCCGGCACCAGCGGGGTGCGCTGGGTCGTCGACCCGCTCGACGGCACGGTCAACTACCTGTACGGGCTGCCCTCCTGGGCGGTCAGCGTGGCCGCCGAGCTGGACGGTCGGGCGGTCGTCGGCGTGGTGTACGCGCCGGCCCGCGGCGAGCTGTTCCACGCCGTCCTCGGGCGCGGCGCCCGGCTCGACGGCCGACCGCTCTCCACCCGCCCGGCCCCGCCGTGGGGCCAGGCGCTGATCGGCACCGGCTTCAACTACGTCCAGTCGGTGCGGACCCGCCAGGCCGAGGTGCTGCTGTCCCTGATGCCCGAGGTGCGGGACATCCGCCGGGGCGGGGCCGCCGCGGTGGACCTGTGCGACGTCGCCGCCGGGCGGCTGGACGGCTACTACGAGCGCGGCCTCGCCCCCTGGGACCGCGCGGCCGGCTGCCTGATCGCCGCCGAGGCCGGGGCCCTGGTCGGCGGCCGTCCCGGGCACGGCCCGGACGGCGAGCTGACCGTGGCCGCCGCGCCGGGCGTGTACCAGCCGTTGCAGGAGCGACTGGCCGCACTGCGCGCCTGGGCGGACTGAGGACACGCCCTGGGCCCTTGGACGGTCCTGGACAGCGAAGAGCCCTGGCATACGGGGGATGCCAGGGCCTGGGATTTTCGCACGACCCCCGCAGGGCCGCTGGTGCCGGAGGTCCGGCGTCGGGTCGGAAGGTCGGGTGGATCAGGCGGCGGTGCGGTGGCGCTCCAGCACGGTGTCCACGCCGTGCTCGGCGGCGAGCCGGCGGAGGTCGTCCAGCTCGGACTGCTCCACCTCGGCGAGGAACTCGTCCCCGGCCTCGATCGCGCGGTGCAGATCCTGCTCGGCGTTGGCTATGCGCTGCAGGATTCCGGCCTTGAAGGCGTCCATACGGGCCCCCTTACTGTGTCGGACGTGCACGGTCGTACGTTCTCCGCCCCGAGGAGGTGTGGCCAGCGGCAGCGCCCCGTCCGGCAGATCGTGAATCTCCGGTCGAGCGCGGAGACGGCCTTCGGCCGCTCCCGGTGACGTCCCAGCCCCAGGGCCGGCGCGGATGAACGCACGGCGGGTGGGTGCGATCGGCCAACAGCCAGATCGCGGGTGTGAAGCTGTCCTCCCCGCCGGGGAGATGGGGAAACCTTCCGGCCCGAGAAAGTTGCCTGTGTCACAGTCCAACCGGACTGGTCCCGACACGAACGGTCATCACCCGCTGCCAACGCTCCGTGCCTGAGCGGCAGCTTATCGCTGCTTTACCGGCGGACCAGGCAGGATGGGGGCACCGTCGGAGCCGCGCGTCCGCTTCCGGGGCCGGCCTGGAGAAGGGACAACGATCGTGCGGGTTCTCGTCGTCGAGGACGAGCAGCTGCTCGCCGAGGCTGTCGCCACCGGCCTGCGCCGCGAGGCGATGGCCGTCGACGTGGTGTACGACGGGGAGGCCGCGCTCCAGCGCATCGCGGTCAACGACTACGACGTCGTGGTCCTGGACCGCGACCTCCCGCTGGTCCACGGCGACGACGTCTGCCGCAAGGTGGTCGAACAGGGCCTGGCCACCCGGGTGATCATGCTGACCGCCTCCGGCGACATCAGCGACCGGGTCGAGGGCCTGGAGATCGGCGCGGACGACTACCTTCCGAAGCCGTTCGCCTTCAGCGAACTCGTCGCCCGGGTAAGGGCGCTGGGCCGCCGCGCGACCGTTCCGCTGCCCCCGGTGCTGGAGCGGGCCGGCATCTCGCTCGACCCGGGCCGCCGCGAGGTGATCCGCGAGGGCCGCACCGTCCAGCTCGCCCCCAAGGAGTTCGCCGTCCTGGAGGTGCTGATGCGGGCCGGCGGCGCCGTCGTCTCCGCCGAGCAGCTGCTGGAGAAGGCCTGGGACGAGCACACCGACCCGTTCACCAACGTCGTGCGCGTCACCGTGATGACGCTGCGCCGCAAGCTCGGTGACCCGCCGGTGATCATCACCGTCCCGGGCTCCGGCTACCGGATCTGACCGGATCTGACCGGACGCGCCGGACCACCTGACCGGATCCGAGCGGACCGGATCCGTTCGCCGGACCCGGTCGGGCTCCCCCCCCACCCCGCGCCCGCCCCGGCGGACGCCCCGAGAGGACCATCATGACCACCCCGCCCCCGGCCGGCGGGCCCTCCGGCGCGCCTGCCGGCGGCCCGCGCGCCGTACCGCCCAAGCCCCAGCACCCCCCGCGCGCGCCCCAGTCCGGACGCTACGCACCCGGCGACGGCATGCTCGCCTGGCTGCCCTTCCGGCCGACCATCCGGATGCGGCTCACCCTGCTCTACGGCGGCATGTTCCTGATGGCCGGCGTGGTCCTGTTGCTGCTGATGTACGTGTTCTTCCAGGACGCCGTGAACAACCTGGCGCCGCGCACGTTCCAGTTCGACGGCAGCCTGCGGGTCAACGGTGTCCCGATGAACAGCGCGCAGTTCAACCAGGAGCAGGCCGGCGACTACCTGCTGCGCTCCAACTCGGCGCTCAACACCCTGCTGCGCAAGTCGCTCACGATGCTGGTCTGCCTCGCCGTGATCGCCTTCGCGGCCGGCTACGCGCTGGCCGGCCGGGTGCTGCGCCCGCTCGGCCGGATCACCCGCACCGCCCGCGACGTCGCCTCCTCCGACCTGCACCGGCGGATCGAGCTGGACGGGCCGGACGACGAGCTCAAGGAACTCGCCGACACCTTCGACGACATGCTGGACCGGTTGGACCGGTCCTTCGACTCCCAGCGCCGCTTCGTCGCCAACGCCTCGCACGAACTGCGCACCCCGCTGGCGATCAACCGCACCCTGCTGGAGGTCCAGCTCTCCGACCCGGCCGCCTCGCCCGACCTCCAGCAGCTCGGCAAGACCCTGCTGGCCACCAACGAGCGCAGCGAACAGCTGGTGGAGGGCCTGCTGCTGCTCGCCCGCAGCGAGAACGAGCTGACCGACCGCCGCCCGGTGGAGCTCTCCGAGGTGGCCACCCGAGCCCTGGAGCAGACCAGGGCCGAGGCGGACCGGCGCGAGGTCGAGCTGCGCTCCAAGCTCGCTCCGGCCGTGGTCGCGGGCAACGGCGTGCTGCTGGAGCGGCTGGCGCTCAACCTGCTGCAGAACGCCGTCCGGTACAACACCCCCGGCGGCTGGGTCGAGCTGGCCACCGCCGAGGTGCCCGGCGGCGGCGAGCTGGTGGTGTCCAACACCGGCCCGGTGGTGCCCGGCTACGAGCTGGAGCACATCTTCGAGCCGTTCCGCCGGGTCAAGGGCGCCGACCGCACCCGCAGCGACAAGGGGGTCGGGCTCGGCCTGTCCATCGTCCGCTCGGTGGTGCGCGCCCACGGTGGCACCATCGAGGCCACTGCGCGCTCCGGTGGCGGCCTCACCATGCGGGTCCGGATCCCCAACCCCTGACCCCGCCCGCCGGGCCCCTCCCGGGCCCGCCGCGCCCTCCCCGCCGCCGCGCTCCGTAAGCGACCGTTCACCGCCGCCCCCGTCAGGCCCGTCAAGACGACATAAGGCCTGGCGGGGGCGGCTTGTCATTTCCCGCCCGGGCAACTTACGGTGTCGTAACCTACGGAACCGTAAGTGCGTCGCAGACGTGCCCGCCCAACGCGCCCGTCCCGCGCGTGCCGTCCCCCAGGAGCAAGACCGTGACCATCGCCCCTGTGCAGAGCAGCGCCTCCCTCGGATCGACCGGCTGGACCGACGCCCGGCTGATCCTGGCCCTCGAAGAGGTCGTGGAGAAGGAGCTCAACCGCCACCTCGCCGTGGCCAAGGAGTGGATGCCGCACGAGTTCGTGCCGTGGAGCCAGGGCCGTGACTTCGACGGCGTGCTGGGCGGCGACGCCTGGGCCGTCGAGCAGTCCCAGGTGACGCCGCTCGGCCGGGTGTCGCTGGTGGTGAACCTGCTGACCGAGGACAACCTCCCCAGCTACCACCACGAGATCGCCAGCATGTTCGGCCGCGAGGGCGCCTGGGGCACCTGGGTGCACCGCTGGACCGCCGAGGAGGGCCGGCACGGGATAGCGATTCGCGACTTCCTGCTCGCCACCCGGGCCGTCGACCCGGTGGAGCTGGAGCGGGCCCGGATGAGCCACATGTCCGAGGGCTTCGAGTCCGACAACGCGCACAGCATGCTGCAGTCGGTCGCGTACGTGGCCTTCCAGGAGCTCGCCACCCGCATCTCGCACCGCAACACCGGCAAGTACGCCGGCGACCCGCTCTGCGACCAGCTGCTGGCGAAGATCGCCAACGACGAGAACCTCCACATGGTCTTCTACCGGAACCTGCTGAAGGCCGCCCTGGAGATCGCCCCCGACCAGGCCATGCGGGCCGTGGCCGACGTGGTCACCGACTTCCGGATGCCCGGCCACGGCATCCCCGGCTTCGAGCGGGCCGCCGCGCAGATCGCCCTCGGCGGGGTCTACAACCTGCGCATCCACCACGACGACGTGCTGCAGCCGGTGCTGCGCCACCTGCGCGTGATGGAGATCGGCGGTCTCGGCCCGGAGGGCCTGCTGGCGCAGAACGAGCTCGGCGTCTTCCTGGACGAGCTGGACGGCCAGGCGCGCAAGTTCGAGGAGCGCCAGGCCGCGATCCTGGCCCGTCGGGCCGCGCGCCGGAGCACCGACTAGGGTGTTCGACGGAGCAGCCGAAGTGGGTGGATTTTCCGTGGTTTGCCCTGGAAGATTCTGAACGTGACCAAGCTCACATCGTGTCGCTCCGTGACTTCACCCGACCTCGGAGAGTGATCACCCGAACTGGGGTGCCGATCGCAGTCCGTGACCGGATTTCAGGTCCGCACCTGGCCGGATGATTGGCCGGCACCCCAGGTGGGCAAGGGAACGGACGAGCATCAGTGCGGCCTGTGCTCACTGTGAGTGGCCGCCGAGCGGATGCTGGAGGAGGCTGGCGATGGCCCAGCGTGAGGCCTCCCGCAGCCTGGTGGATCACCCCAACGGACCCCTGGCTGAGTGTCGATTGAGTAACAGGGCTTGAAGTAAGGCAAAATCTCCGCCTCGGGTCGGGCACAAGACCGACCCCCCATGCGTTACGTGCGCTGGAGATACCGCACACACCGCACAAACCCGGAGGGGGAGAGCGAACAATGGCAACGGACTACGACACCCCACGCAAGACCGACGACGAGCTCAACGAAGACAGCATCGAGGAACTCAAGGCTCGGCGGAACGACAAGGGCGGCGGCTCTGTCGACGTCGACGAGTTCGATGCGGCCGAGGGCATGGAGCTCCCGGGCGCGGACCTCTCGAACGAGGAGCTCGCGGTCCGGGTGCTGCCGAAGCAGGCCGACGAGTTCACCTGCATGAGCTGCTTCCTGGTGCACCACCGCAGTCAGCTGTACAGCGAGAAGAACGGCAACCCGATCTGCCGGGACTGCGGCGCCTGAGCACCGCGGCGGACAGGGCCCGGCACCCGCGGCTTCCGCGGGGCCGGCACAGCGCCCCTTCCGGCCCCGGGCAGCGGGGCCGGACGGCAGGTCCGGTCGCCGTCCTGACGGACGGCACCGGGAGGACGGGGTCGGCCATGAGCACGTCGGCCGGCACAAAGTCGTAGGGACGGTCCCGCATCAGCGGAACCGTCCCTCTCCGTTTTTTCGGGCCTGTGCGCGTTCCGGGGCTGCCCCGGGCGTGCGCGGGTCCCTCCGCCAGGTGCTGTCCCGGCAGGGTCGGCCGGACAGGCCCTAGGTGCGGGCGCCGCGACGGGCCTCCTCCAGCGCCTCCGCCAGCTTCATCGGCGAGCGGGTCGACAGGTAGAGGTAGGGCGTCGGGTCGGACGGGTCGGTCACCTCGATCCGCAGCGCCGTCGGGACGTAGCTGCGCAGCAGCATGAAGGCGCGCGGGTTGGCTTTCGGCCCGCGCCAGGCCACCGCCTCGGCGGGGCTCAGCGGGTGCGCGGTGCCCAGGGCGTCCACCGGGATCCGGGCCGGCCCGGCCACCAGCGAGCCCTGCACCACGCGGATCCGGACCGAGCCGTAGCTGCTGATCGCGACCGCGCCGGCGGCGATGCCGACCACCAGCCCGACCAGCGCGGCCAGACCACTGACCCGCAGCAGGATCAGGGCGAGCGTGAGCCCGGTCGCGACCGGGAGCAGCCACCAGGAGCGCGGCACCGTGAGGCGTTCGTCGTACATGCCCCCATTGTGGGCGCCCTGACGCCGGTAGCGGGACGCCACCCCCACCGGCCGCGCGCCTACCCCTGGGTAGGCTGGGGCCCCGTGACCGGTTCGACCACCCCCACCGCCCCCGCCGACCGGCCGGCGCCCGCGCTGCCGCCGTCCCCGACCACCCCGCCGCCGGACGCCGCACTGCCGCCGCGCGCCCCCGAGGCGCCCGCCCCCGGCACCCGGCTCGGCTCCCACTACGAGCACTGCTTCGGCTGCGGACCGCAACACCCCGGCGGGCTGCGGATCGACGCGGTCGCCGGCGAGGGACTCGACGTCACCGCCGAGTTCGCCGTCCGGGACGTCCACCAGGGCGGTCCGGGCCTGGCCCACGGCGGAGTGCTGACCACCGCCATGGACGAGACCCTCGGCACGCTCAACTGGCTGCTGCACGCCCCCGCCGTCACCGGCCGGCTGGAGACCGACTTCCTCTGCCCCGTCCCGGTCGACTCGGTGCTGCACCTGCGCGCCTGGGTCACCGGCGTCCACGGCCGCAAGATCTACAGCGCCGCCGAGGCGCGCATCGGCGGCCCCGACGGACCGGTCGCGGTGCGTGCGCAGGCGCTCTTCATCCAGGTGAAGCTGGAACACTTCACCACGCACGGTCGTCCCGAGGACATCGAGAAGGTCCTCGACGACCCGGATCTGATGAAGCGCGCACGAGCCTTTGAGGTGAACCCTTGAGCAACACCCCCCGCCCGCCGCTGGACGTCCTGATCAGGCGCACCGACCCCGAGTTGCCGCTGCCCGCCTACGCGCAGCCCGGCGACGCGGGAGCCGATCTGCGCACCACCGTGGACGCCGAGCTGGCCCCCGGTGAGCGGGCCGTCCTGCCCACCGGCATCGCGATCGCCCTCCCGGACGGCTACGCGGCCTTCGTCCACCCCCGGTCCGGGCTGGCAGTTCGTTGCGGAGTTGCTCTCGTGAACGCCCCGGGGACGGTCGATGCCGGGTACCGTGGAGAGATCAAGGTGATCGTCGTCAATCTGGACCCGCGCGAGGGGGTCAGCTTCCGCCGAGGGGACCGGATCGCCCAGCTGGTGATCCAGCAGGTCGAGAAGGCCCGCTTCCACGAGGTGGCCGAGCTGCCTGGGTCGGCACGTGCCGAGGGCGGGTTCGGGTCGACCGGCGGCCACGCCGCGGTCTAGCATTCCCGCGGCCTCGCAGGAAGCCGAGCAGGTATTCGCATCGGTCTTGGACCGGGAAGGACAGTGACCGTGTTCCGTCGTCGCCAGAAGAGCGAGGACGCTGTCGAGCAGCTCGCCGACGACGCCATCAGCGCCGACGAGACGGCCGATGACGTCGAAGGTTCCGCCGAGAGCGAGAACGTGACCGAGCTGGACCCGTCCGACAAGGTCGGCCTGCCGCCGGCCCCGCGGCCGGACGGTCCGTGGGACCACTCCGAGCTGGAGAACCCCGAGGAGGGGCGAGTGGACCTCGGGGGTCTGCTGGTCCCCGGCGTCGAGGGCATGGAGCTGCGGGTGGAGGTCGCCGGTGACGCGATCGTCGCCGCGACCCTCGTCCTCGGCAACAGCGCCATCCAGCTGCAGGCCTTCGCCGCTCCCAAGTCGGAGGGCATCTGGGGGGAGGTCCGGGAGGAGATCGCCAACGGCATCACCGCGCAGGGCGGCCTCATCGAGGAGGAGGAGGGCCCGCTCGGCTGGCACCTCCGCGCGCAGGTCCCGGTGCAGCTGCCGGACGGCACCCAGGGCGTACAGCTGGTGCGCTTCGTCGGTTGCGACGGCCCGCGCTGGTTCCTGCGGGGTGTGATCTCGGGCCAGGCCGCCGTGCAGCCGGAAATGGCCGGGATCCTGGAACAGGTCTTCCAGCAGACGGTCGTCGTCCGGGGCGAGAGCCCGATGGCGCCCCGCGACCCGATCGTGCTGAAGCTCCCCGAGGACGCCCAGATGGTCGCCGACGGCGGCGGTACGGCTGCGGCGGCCGGCGAGGGCGACAACCGTTTCGGCAGCGCGGCCCTCGACCCGTTCGCCCGCGGTCCGGAGATCACCGAGGTCCGCTGACCTGGTCCGCGTCGCACTGATCGCCCCTGCCCGGGACCCCGGGCGGGGGCGATTTGCATGTGGCGGTCCTGTCCCCGTACAGTTCCGGAGTCGCCGCGAGAGAGCGGGGGCAA